>CAJLPK010000026.1 GCA_905208455.1 uncultured Bacillota bacterium | reverse complement strand
GGTACTAGGCTCCGGGCTGGGCGATTATGCTGAACGGATGCAGCAGGCGCAGGTGATTCCTTATGAGGAGATCCCGGGATTCCCGATCTCCACGGTGAAGGAACACAAAGCAAGGCTGATTTTTGGGACTTTGTTTGATGTGCCGGTAGCGATCATGCAGGGCCGGTATCATTATTACGAAGGCTACACGCAGCAGCAGATCACCCTGCCGATTCGCGTGCTTAGAGAGCTGGGTGCAGAGATCCTGTGCCTGACCAATGCATCCGGGGGCATCAACCTGTCCTTTGTGCCAGGCGATTTGATGCTGATTGATGACCATATCAATTTTTCCGGGTATTCACCGCTGATCGGAGAAAATGTAGAAGAACAGGGACTGAGGTTTCCTGATATGTCGATGGCATACGATAAGGGATTGAAGCAATGCATGCTGCGTGCGGCGGAAAAAACCGGCGTGGATCTGAAACGGGGGGTATATATGATGTATACAGGCCCGCAGTTTGAAACACCGGCAGAGATTCGCTTCGGACGGGCCATAGGTGCAGACGCCGCAGGGATGAGCACTGTGCCGGAAGCCATCGTTGGGCGGCATTGCGGCTTTCGGGTCTGCGGGGTCAGCTGCATCACCAATATGGCGGCCGGGATACTGGATCAGCCGTTATCGCATATTGAGGTAACAGAAACGGCCCTTAGGGTAAAGGATCGGTTTGCTGCGCTGATCGATGCATTTTTATGTGAAACAAAACGGGCCTAAACAGGCATAAAAGAGGATTTTTTAGCATACCCTCCATTGAAAGAAATGGGGGGATTTTTATGCGGAAAGCAATGGCTGTCTGCCTCACATTCTGTATGCTGGCCTTTGGGTGCGGATATGCTATGACGGAAACCTCTGTCATGGAAACAAAGAGCAGCAGTACCGTTTTGATGGAGCAGGGCACGGGGAACATATTGTTTGAAAACAATGCGGAAGAGCAGATGCCGGCAGCAGGCTGTGCCAAGGTCATGACAATGCTGCTTGTCTTTGAGGCCATAGACGATGGCAAGCTGACCTTGGATGAACAGATCACTGTTTCCCAAACTGCTGCGTCCATGGGAGGCACCCAGGCTTTTTTGGAAGCCAATGCCTCTTACAAGACGGAGGAGCTTTTGAAAGGCCTGTGCATAGCAAGCGCAAATGATGCGGCCATTGCCTTTGCGGAAAAACTGTTTGGCTCGGAAGAGATCATGGTGCAAAAGATGAATGAACGGGCCAAGGAACTGGGATGCACCAACACGACCTTTACCGATGCTGTTGGGCTGAAGGACGAAACTGTGACAACGGCGAAGGATCTAGCGTTGATGGCCAGAGCCCTATGTGAATACCGCAATGTTTTTTCCTATACCAGCATATATCAGGACAGCCTTACGCATGGAACAGGGCGCGTGACAGAGCTGGTAAATGCCAACCGAATGGTACGCTTTTATGGGAATTGCGACGGCCTGGCTACGGGGTCCTCTGCCCAGGCGCGCTATGGAGTCGCAGCGACGGCCAAAAAAGGGGATATGCGGCTCATTGCTGTGGCATTGGGCAGCACGGACAGCTCCGGAAGATTTGACGATGCTAAGACGATGCTGGATTATGGATTTGCAAACTATACCTCTAAGGTTGTGGTCAGAAAGGGAGAAACGCTGAAAAAAGAGCTGCAAGTGGAGGGAGGCTCTCCGCATACCATTGATGTGGTTGCGGGCGAGGAAGTCCGCCTTGTTATGAATAAGGGCGAGGAAAAGACACTGGAAAAGGAACTCGTGCTACAAGAGGGCCTGCAGGCGCCGATTCAGAAAGAACAGCAGATTGGGGAGGTCATCATCAAACAAAACGGTGCAGAGCTTTGCCGGACGCCTGCCGTTAGCGCGGGGGATATTACACAGCTGAATTTGATGGAATGTGTGCGGCGTATTGCGAAATGGTGGATTCACTAAACATAACTCAAATTCATTGACAATCTTTTCTTGGGCATGATACACTTAACCATTATAAATCCGATATTTGAGGTGCGCTTTCATGCCCAAAAGAGTATATGAAATCAATGAAAGGGGCCATCTTGTGTTCGGCGGCTGCGACATGGCAGAGCTGGCCAAACTGTATGGAACCCCTCTGTATGTGATGGATGCTGCGCGAATCGATGCGCAGATGAAAGAATGTGTCTGCGCCATGAAAGAGCAGTTTGATTCTTATAAGGTGTTTTATGCCAGCAAGGCGTTTTGTTCCAAAGCTGTTTATAAGATGGCAAAAAAGAACGGACTGCATTTAGATGTGGTATCTGCCGGGGAATTGAAAATGGCGTTGGAATCCGGCATGCCGGGAGAGCGCATTGCCCTGCACGGCAATGTCAAGCTGTATCCTGAACTGAGCATGGCCATAGAGCATGGCTGCACGATCAATATGGATAGCTTTGAGGAGATCGCGGATATCCAGGCAATCGCGGCAGAAAAGGGAAAACGAGTACCGGTGCTGGTGCGTGTGACGCCGGGGGTAGAGGCCCATACCCATGAATATATCCAAACGGGCATAGAGGATTGCAAATTCGGCCTGGGCATTGACAATGGCATGGCTTTGGAAGCAATCCGAAGGATCCTAGCCTGTCCAAATCTTGATTTTCGCGGCATTCATGGGCATATCGGTTCGCAGATCCTGGATGATGCGCCCTATCGGCCCGCAGGACGCAATTTGGCGGCGTTCGCCATCAAGGCGGAAGCTGAGCTTGGTGTGACGGTGAAAGAAATCAACCTTGGCGGCGGCTTCGGCATCATGTATACGGAGAATGAAAGGCCGCTCCCCATTGCAGAATACTTGAAAGAAGCGAAGGCAGGGTTGGAGGAGATTTATAAAACGTCCGGCAGAGCCCTGCCCGTCATTGGCATTGAACCGGGACGCCGCATTGTGGGGGAGGCAGGCATTACACTGTATACAGTGGCGCTGCGCAAGGAAATCCCTGGCGTGCGCACCTATATTTCGGTAGATGGCGGCATGACGGATAATATCCGCGTATCTATGTACCAGGCAGAATATGAAGGCGTCTTGGCCAGCCGCATGAACGATGCAGCAGAGGAAAAGGTGCGCGTGGCTGGGCGCTGCTGTGAAAGCGGCGATATTTTGATGAAGGAGGCGTTCCTGCCAAAGGCGCAAAAGGGGGACATTCTGGCAATGTTCTCCACCGGCGCCTATTGTTATGCGATGGCGTCCAATTATAACAAGCTGCCCATTCCCACTGTTGTGATGGTAGAAAATGGACAACATGGCATCATCGTAAAGGGCCAAACACTGGAGGATATGACGCGCTTTGAGCAAGTGCCGGCATGGTTAGGAGAAAAATATGGGGATTAACCAATTGTTTTCAGATCCGGGCTCGTTTTTGTACGCGATGCTTTTGACGTTGCCCGGCATCATCATAGGCTTGACATTTCATGAATTTGCGCATGCTTATGTTTCGTATAAGCTGGGCGACCCGACGCCCAAAAATCAGGGCCGGGTTACGATTTCCCCCTTTGCGCATATCGACCCGTTTGGGTTTATTATGCTGCTGCTGTTTCGCTTTGGCTACGGCAAACCGGTCATGATCAATCCCAACAACTATAAGGATAGGCGAAAGGGAGAGATTTTGGTATCCCTAGCCGGCGTAACGATGAATTTCATCGTTGCGGTGGTATGCGCGCTGATTTATTATCTGCTGCTCAAATTCCAGGTACTGGCTTTTGGCTCGGTAATCCGTATTATGCTGCAGTACACTATCATCATCAACATCAACTTGATGGTCTTTAACCTGCTGCCCATCCCGCCGCTGGATGGTTATAAGGTCGTGCGCAACCTTTTGATCGGGAAAGTAAATGTCAGCAAGCTATGGCAGTTTGAAAGCTTTTTCAACCGCTATGGATTCATCATCCTGTTTGCGCTGCTGTATCTGCCCGTTACGCAGGGACTGATCCAAGCGCTTTCCGGCTATGTGCTGGATTTCGTCAATCTTCTGACGGCCTGGATCTTGTAACGATGGCCTATGCGGTAAAGCTGGAGTCCTTTGAGGGACCGTTGGATCTTTTGCTGCATCTGATTGCAAAGGCCCAGGTGGACATTAAAGACATTTTTGTGTCAGAGATCACAGACCAATATCTGGCATATTTGGAACAAATGGAGCAGCTGGATATGGAGCAGGCCACGGAGTTTTTAACAATGGCCGCAACGCTTTTGAATATCAAATCGCGGAGCCTTTTGCCAAAGCCGGAAAAGGTGGAGGAAGAGGAAGACCCGGAGGCATTGCTGATCTTACAGCTGGAAGAGTATAAAAAAATCAAGCAGGTTTCGGATAGGCTGCATCAAATGGAGGAGGACGCCGCCCAAAGCTACTATAAGCTGCCGGAGGAATACGCCTTTCAGGATGACCCGCTGAACCTGGAAGGCATAAGCGTGGCATCGCTGTTTGATGCCTTGCAAGAACTGCTTTTACAAAAAAAGGAGACGGAGCATAGGCCGGCGCGTATCAATGTGATCCGTGCAGAGCCGCATACGGTTCGCCAGCAAATTGTACATGTCCGGTCCCTATTGTCCAAAAGGGGCTGTATGCGGTTTGATGAACTGTTTGCACAGCATGCATCGCGCAACGAAATCATTGCAACCTTTTTAGCGCTTTTGGAATTGATTTCTGCCGGCGAGGCAGGGGCCAGCCAAAATCAAAGATACGGCGCCATCGAAATCGTGTATAAGCAAAAAGGGAAAGAGGAAAAGGCATGAAGGATGCGCAGGCCAGAGGCGCGCTGGAAGCGATTTTATTTGTCGCAGGAGAGGCAGTGCAGATGGAAGATTTGGCAAGGGCATTGGAAATGACTGTGCTGGAATGTGATCGCTTGATCGACCAAATCGCACAGCAATATTTGGCAGAGCAGCGCGGCATCGAGATCATCCGCATAGAAGACAGAGTGCAGTTTCGCACGAGCCGGCAATATGCTGAGCAGGTACAGAGGGCCTTAAAGCCGCTGTCTGCACGGACTTTATCCAGATCGGTGCTGGAAACGCTTTCCATCGTCGCGTATAAACAGCCTGTAACGCGCAGTGAAATTGAAGGCATCAAAGGTGTCTCGGCGGATTATTCCTTGAGAACGCTGCTACAGCGCCGCTTGATAGAGCCTGTCGGCAGAAAAGAAGCGATAGGCCGGCCGATGATGTATGGGACGACGGACGAATTTATGAGGCATTTTGGGCTGAGCACGCTTTCGGATCTGCCGCCGCTGCCAGAAACGGAAAAGGAGCACGATGAGATGCCGTTATAACGGCGTAAAACCAAAAAAACAGGGCATACTAACCGCAAATTGAGGTGGTTGGTATGCTTTTTTTGTTGGCCTTTACGGTGGGGTTTGTCTTGACGCTTCCCATCCAAATAGAGACAGAAGCGGAAGCGGACCTTTATGGCACGGAGGGGGCGTTGTCTTTGGGGCTGCCGGGTTTGCGCAAAGAGATGCAATGGCATATCCCTTGGCTGGCCTGGACGCCGAAAGAGCGGAAGAACGATGCGAGAATCAAAGCGAGGACGATTTGGCGCTCGGTACAGTATTTATTGGAAAAAACGACCTTTTATGATCTGGCAGTACGAATAAAGCTGGGCACCGGCGACGCGGCACAAACCGCCTTGGCTTGTGGTGCTGCAAATGGAATGGCTCGTGCCCTGATTGCAGGGTTTATGCATAATGTGCGCCCGGGTGATTTTGCACGGGCCTTCGTATGCGAGCCTTGCTTTGAAACAGAGTGCCTGGCGGTACGGATTTCATGTATAGCAAGCGTTCCTCTCGTCCATATTATTGGTGCAGGGCTTTTGATACCGATCAACCATTGGAGGGAAAAACGAAATGCATCCCATTGAGAGTATGATGACAACAGCGATGGAACAGATCAAACAGATGGTGGATGTCAATACCATCATCGGCGATCCGGTCCAGACGCGGCAGGGCAACGTGATTTTACCGATTTCCAAAGTCAGCTTCGGATTTGTAGCGGGCGGCGGGGAATACGGTAAGGGCGGCAGCATCAGGGAAAGCAACAAGGACGCCACTGAAAACCCCTTTGCCGGGGGCAGCGGCGCAGGCATCTGCATTTCCCCGGTCGCCTTTGTGGTGGTCGAGGATGAAACAGTGCGCCTGATGCCGGTAGAATCCAACCACACCATGGAACGGGTAAGCGAAGCGATCCCGCAGCTTATTGGCTTGATCAAACACTTTGGCTGCAAGGGAAAAGGACAAAAGCAAGGACAAACAACAGAAGAATGCTGCACAGAAACGGTGGAGCAAAGCCCCTGCGGTGACGAAGACATCACCTATAAACAAACGGTTTCCGTGACCAAAAAAGAATCGGAATGATCCGCCGGGCGCAGCAAGGAGGAGCGATGGATTGTACATCGCTCTTTTTCTTTTGCTATTATTTTCTTGTAGTGCGCAAAAAAAGCGCGCATATACTGGAAATATATCGAAAGCAAACGCGGGGATGTGCACAGGGGGGTAGAGATGAAAAGGAAACTAGCGATATGGATGGCAGTATTGGCGTTTTGGATGCCTGCTTCGGCTGTGCAGGCACTGCCGGAGGTATCTTCTCATAGCGCCTGTGTGATCGATATAGATACAGGGCGCATCTTAGGAGCAAAGAATGAAAACGAAAAGTCAGAGCCGGCCAGCATTACAAAAATCATGACGGCATTGGTGGCGCTGGAAAATGCAGATATACAAAAGGTAGTTACGATCCCAAACGAAGCGGCCGGCGTAGAAGGAAGCAGCGTCTATATCAAAGCAGGAGAAAAATATTCATTAGAGGATCTGCTGTATGGGCTGATGCTGCGCAGCGGCAACGATGCGGCAACGGCCATTGCCATTGATGTAGCGGGCAGCGTTGACGCCTTTGTAGAAAAAATGAACGAAAAGGCGCAAGCGCTGGGCTGTACAGGGACGCATTTCAACAACCCACACGGCCTGCCGGATGATGACCACTATACCACAGCGCATGATATGGCACTGATTGCCGCGGCGGCCTTGCAAAACGATACGTTTGCAAAGATCGTGTCTACCAAAAGCTATACGGCTGAACCGGACGGGGCAGGGGAAACACGCTCCTGGCAGAATAAGAATAAGCTTTTATGGCAGTATGAAGGCGCCATCGGTGTAAAAACAGGCTATACCAAAAGTGCGGGGAAAACCTATGTGGGGGCAGCCGAACGAAACGGCATCCGCGTGGCAGTCGTGGTATTGGGCGCCAAGGATATGTGGGGAGATGCCGCGGCATTGCTGGATGATGCCTTTGCAAACTACCAGCAGGTGGATCTGATAAAGGATGCGCAGTCCACCGGTACAACGCCGGTGCTGGAAGGGCTTTCCACGGAGGTAGAGGGCATGACGGAAGGGAGCCTGTCCAAGACTTTAACAAAAAAAGAACAGGAACAGATCGTGACAAAATGCGTCTACCAATCCCCGCTGTATGCACCCATTGCAAAGGGAGAGATCATTGGCAGCATGCAGGTATATTTAGAGGATGAAATGATAGGCTCTGTGCCCATCGTAGCGGCGGCGGATGTAGAAGCGTATGATTTTGCCCACTGCCTGAACAAGGTCGTTCGCCAATGGATCACAAACCTATTGCCTTGACAATCGGGCCTTGTCCGATATAATAAAACTAAATTTATGGTGGGGAGTTATGCGCTTTTCATCAGGCAGGAGAGGCTTAGATGCGGCTGCAAAAGTATATGGCGGACTGCGGTGTCGCTTCCAGACGGAAGTGTGAAGAAATCATCGCTGAGGGAAGGGTAAAAGTGAACGGCCGGACCGTAACGCTGCTGGGTACAGTGGTCACGCCGGGCAAGGATATGGTAAGTGTTGACGGACATAAAATCGCCCCGCATCATAGCAGGGCGTATTTTCTGTTTTATAAACCCAGGGGCATTGCCTGTACGATGAAGGATGAGCGGGGACGGCGCTGTGTAGGGGATTATTTTACCCAGCAGAAGCGGCGCCTTTTTCCTGTCGGCCGTTTGGATTTTCATAGCGAAGGGCTGCTTTTAATGACGGATGATGGGGCGTTTGCCCATCAGGTGACCCATCCAAAGCACCATATACAAAAAATTTATCAGGTGACGACGGACAAGCCGTATGCACAGAAGCTGGCGGATGCGCTGATCCGGGGAATAGACATCGGCGAGCCGCCGCTGGCCAAAGCCGCAGCGGTGGCGTTCCAAAACCGGCCGGACGGCAGGGGACAAATCAAAATTGCCATTGAAGAGGGGAGAAACCGCATCATCCGCCGGATGATGGAAGCCCAGGATATGCAGGTATTGCGCTTAAAACGCATCCAAATCGGCCAGCTAGAACTGGGAGACAGAAAACCGGGTACGTATGAACGATTGACGCATGAGCAGGCGATACGCGCCCTGGAAAAACCGCCGGGTCATTTGATGCGGCGCTATTGAGGGGCATTGCACGATGAAAGTATATTTGCTTCGCCATGGGGAAACGGAATGGAATGTGCAGCGCCGTGTACAGGGAGCGCTGGACTCCCCGCTGACAGAAAACGGGATCCAGCAGGCCAAAAACGCAGCGCGGCGGCTGGCAAAGGTGACGTTTGATGCAGCGTTTGCCAGCCCGGCCCCTAGAGCATACCGCACTGCTGAGATCATTGCCGAGCCGCACCCGGGGCTGCTCATTCAAAAGGAAGATAGCTTAAGAGAGTTTTCCTTTGGCATATATGAAGGGCACAGCTTAGACCACATGGATATAGAGTGCCCCGCGTTATGGACACAGTTTGAAAAGACACCTTCGCTTGTTACAAGCCCTGAGGGAGACTGCATGGTATCCCGTGTCGCGGAAAGCAGGCGGTTTGTCGATAGGCTGACTGCGCAGTATATGCACAAGCAGGTATTGTGCGTATCCCATGGGTTCGGCGTCTGCTATTTTCTCTCGGCAGCATTGGGCATTCCGGTGGAGCATTCCCATAAGTTTACCTCTGGAAATACGGCGCTGACGGTCATAGAGTTTTTGGCGCCGGACAGGCCGCTGGTGCGCGTATTTGGCGATACCAGCCACAATGATATAGAAGGATAGATTGCGAGGATTAGAGGATGAAGATATATTTGGTCCGTCACGGGGAGACCGAATGGAATGTACTGCGCCGCGTACAGGGCAGTATGGATGCACCGCTGACAGAAAATGGCATTCTCCAAGCGCAGAATGTGGCCGAAAGACTGGCAAAGGAGGCGTTTGCCGCAGCGTTTTCCAGCCCGCAGCTGCGGGCTTATCGTACGGCAGAGGCAATCGTGGCGGAGCATCCGGCGCTTACGCTGAAAAAGGAGCCTTGCCTACGGGAGTTTTCCTTTGGAGATTGGGAAGGGCATAAGCTGGATGAAATGCACTTGGAAGAGCCGGAAAAATGGGAGTGCTACCAGAAAACGCCTTCGCTGTTTACGGCGCCGCACGGCGATTGCATGATCGCGCGTGTGGCGGAAAGCAAAGTATTTGCAGACCGGTTGTTAGAAGCATACTGGGGGAAAAATGTACTTTGTGTAACCCATGGCTATGCCATCCGTATCTTTATGGCGGCAGCGTTGGGTATCCCGCTGGAATCCACCCGCTTTTTTATGGCAGGCAATACGGCCGTCAGCATCATCGAATACAAACGGCCGGATATGCCGCAAATGCGCGTGTTTGGCGATATAAGCCATAACCTAGCACGATGAACAAGGTCGTGATCATCGGGGGCGGTGCGGCAGGCTGCATGGCTGCATATATGGCAGCGGACAGCGGCGCTGAAGTCGTGTTGCTGGAAAGCACGCCAAGGCTGATGAATAAGGTGCGTATCACAGGCAAAGGACGCTGCAATTTGACGAACGCTTGCGATGCTGAGGCGTTTTTGTCGCATATCGTACACAACGCTAGATTTTTCCGCAGCGCTTTTGCCAGATATGATAATCAATGGCTAATGCAATTTTTTGAAGGCCTGGGTGTGCTGTTGAAGGTGGAACGGGGCCAACGGGTATTTCCGCAAAGCGACCGTGCGCATGACATTGCCGATGCTTTGGCCTCCGCGCTGGCGGAGCGGGGGGTGGAAGTGCTGTACAGGACAAGGGTGAAAAGCCTGGTGGAAAAGCAGGGGCGCATTGCGTCTGTGCAATGCGAGCACGGCAGAACAGTGCCCGGAGATGCATTTATCCTGGCATCCGGCGGGCTAAGCTATCCTGTAACCGGCTCCACAGGAGACGGATATATATTGGCGCAGCAGGCCGGGCATACGATCATACCGCTGCAGCCGTCCTTGGCGCCGATCCAAGTGGAGCAAACATGGGTGCAGGCTGTGGCAGGGCTGTCGCTGAAACATGTATGCCTGCGTGCCGTGGCAGCGGGGAAGCAGGTTTTTTGTGAGCAAGGGGAGATGCTGTTTACCCATACAGGGATCTCAGGCCCTCTGGCGCTGAGCGCGTCGGCGCATTTGGATCAGCAGACTTGGCGTCAAACAAAACTGATCTTGGATTGGAAGCCGGCCTTGGAGGAAGGGCAACTGAAACAGCGCTTGATCAGGGAGGTGCAGTTTGCACCGAATAGAGAAGCCAAAACCATGATGCTCCAGCTCGTGCCCAAAAGCATGGCGGAGGCAATGCTCTTATTGGCGGGCATTCCCGCCCATTTGCCTTGCCATGAAATGACCAAACAGATGCGGGCTGCGCTGATAAACCAGTTGAAGCATATGGAGTTTACCGTACGGTCGGTAGGGCCTATGGAAGAAGCCATTGTAACCAAAGGCGGGATACAAACAAAAGAAATAGACCCGAGAACAATGCGGAGCAAATTCATCCAAAACCTGTATCTGGCAGGTGAGGTGTTGGATCTGGACGCATACACCGGCGGGTATAATCTTCAAATCGCATTTTCTACGGGCGCTGCGGCGGGCATAGCGGCGGCGCAATCAGCAAATCAGTAAAGTGAGGGACAAGCATGCAAAAACACTGTGTTATCGCCATAGACGGCCCAGCGGGCGCGGGGAAAACGACGATGGCCAAATGTCTGGCGGATACGCTGGGTATTCACATCTTGGATACAGGCGCTCTATTCCGGGCCTTGGCATTATGCGCGCTGCGCAAGGGCGTGGACCTGAAGGATCATGAGGCTGTAAAGCGGGCGGTGGAAAACGCCAGGGTAACGATCGAAGTAGGGGAGAATGGGCAGACTACCTTTCTTGACGGAGAAGATGTGTCCAAAGCGATCCGCACGCCGGAGGTAGGCGCAGGCGCTTCAGCCATAGGAGCGATAGGATTCGTGCGCGAGGTGCTGACAAAGCAGGTGCGGCGCATCGCAGGGGATCTGTCTGTTGTGGTGGATGGCCGCGATGTGGGCACCGCCATGCTGCCCCATGCAGATGTAAAGTTTTTTTTGACAGCAAAGCCGGAGGAGCGTGCGGAGCGCCGCCGTAAAGAGCAGGAGGCAAAGGGCTTGCACGAACCCTTTGAGCAGGTGCTGGCGGGGATACAAAAGCGGGATTATGACGATTCGCATCGCGCGATTGCACCGCTTAAGCAGGCAGAGGATGCTGTGGTCATTGATTCTACATACGATACGCCGGAGGATGTGCTGGCAAAAATGGTCGCTGTGGTGGAGGAAAAGCTGAAATGACGCCTTTGTATACCATAGCGTGGCCCATTATTTGGGTGATTCTTAAGCTTTTTTTCTTCCTTAGCGTAAAAGGGAAAGAGAATATGCCTAAAAAGGGGGCCGTTGTGATTTGTGCCAACCATGTCCATGCCTTGGACCCGGTAGCTTTGGCAATGGTGCGCTACCGCCAAATCCATTTTATGGCAAAAAAAGAGTTGTTCCGCAAAAGATTTGTCAGCTGGCTGCTGACGGCGCTGGGCGCGTTTTCAGTGGATAGAGAAGGCAATGACATCAAAGCCATGCGCAAGAGCATGGAATACCTAAAAGGCGGAGAAGTGCTGGGGATCTTCCCGGAGGGCACGCGCAGCAAAACAGGACAGATGTCGTTCCATGAAGGGGCCGTCACCTTCGCCTTGCGTACAGGCGCCACGCTTGTGCCGGCGGGCATGGCAGTGTCGTTCAAGCCTTTTCGGCGGCATCGTGTGGTCGTAGGAGCGCCGCTGGATCTTTCTGCTTATCAGGGCAGAAAAGCGAGCAAGGATGATATTGCGGCTGTCAATCAAATGCTGGAGGAACGCGTTATGATGTTAACGGAGCAGGCCAAACAAAAATGAAGCTGATACAAGGAAAATACAATGGGTTTTGTTTTGGCGTAAAAAGTGCGGTCGAGGCTGTTGAAACAGAGCTTGCCCATACAAAGCCGGTCTATATCCTAGGCCCCATCATCCATAATCAAGGCGTAGTGGATAAGCTGGAATCGGAAGGCGCAATTACGGTAGAGGCTGTATCTCAGGTTCCGGCAGGCAGCACAATGGTGATACGCAGTCATGGCGTACCGCCTGAGGTATATGACCAGTGCCGGCAAAGAAATATCCGCGCAATAGATGCTACCTGCCCTTTTGTGGCTCGCATCCATGACATCGTACAAAAAGCATTTTGCGAGGGCTGGCAGGTGGTCATCGCGGGCCAGCGCGAGCATCCGGAGGTCATAGGGATCAATGGCTTTTGCGGCAATAGGGCCTGGATCGTACAAACAGCGGAGCAAGCGGAAATGCTGCCGAATGCACAGCGTGTTTTTTTGGTTGCGCAAACGACATTTGTACAGGAAAAATTTGAGCAGATTGCAGATGTTTTGTCGGCCAAATATGCCGAGCTTAAAAAGCAGAACACCATCTGCCAGGCAACAAGGCAGCGGCAGACAGAGGCACATGAATTGAGCCAGCAATGCGACGCCATGGTCGTCATTGGAGGCCGCCACAGCAGCAATACAAAAAAATTGGCGCAAATCTGTAAAAACAACTGTAAAAATACCTATATTTTGGAAAGTAGCGCAGAGTTGCCTGTTGAAAATTTAGAGTTAAATGGTATAATAGGTATTATTGCAGGTGCATCGACGCCGCAATGGTCAATCAGGGAGGTAATTGCCAGAATGAATGAACAAGATCTCAACACCACTGTTTTAGAAGAACAGGTACCCGCAGAGCAGGCGCAAGCCCAGCCGGAGGAAGCGGTTGAAGCTGCACAGACAGAAGCCGCCCCCCAGGCGGAAGCGGAAAAGCCGGCGGAGGAACCAGAACGCGAGCTCACACCCGAAGAGTCTTTCGAGCGTGATCTTGAAAAGACGATGGTGCGTATCCGCCCCGGTCAGGTGAAAAAGGGAACCGTGGTGCAGATCGTAGGAGACGATGTTTTCGTAAACATCGGATATAAAGCGGACGGCATCATTCCGCAGGCCGAGTTATCGTTGGATCCCAAAGCGACGGCTGCCGACATTGCCAAGGTAGGCGATGAGATCACGGTAGAGATCGTAAAGGTCAACGACGGGGAAGGCAATGTATTGCTGAGCCGCAAATCCATCGAGCGCAGAGAGCAGGATAGAGCTGCCATCGCTGAGCTGGAGGATGGGCGCTATTTTGATGTTACCATTAAGCAGGCCGTGAAGGCTGGTGTGCTGGCTGAATACCGCGGCGCACGCGTTTTCATTCCTGCTTCGCAGCTTTCCAACCGCTATGTGGAAAACCTCGAAGAGTTTGTCGGGAAAAAGGTAACTGTTAAGGCGCTGGAAGTAGACAAATCCCGCCGCCGCATCGTGGCTTCCCGTCGCCAGGTGCTGCAGGAAGAGGCCGTGAAAGCACGCAAGGAAAAATATAAGCAGTTTGAGGCTGGCCAGCATGTTAAAGGCACGGTACGCCGCATCACGGACTTCGGCGCCTTCACAGATATTGGCGGTGTGGACGGCCTGATCCATGTAACGGATCTGTCCTGGGGCCGTCCCAAGCATCCGTCGGACATCGTAAGCGTCGGCGATGAGCTGGAGCTGGAGATTTTGTCCGTAAACGCGGAAACGGAGCGCATTGCGCTGAGTCTGAAGGCGCTGCAGCCAAAGCCGTGGGATCATGCCGCGGAGCGGTACCTTGTCGGGGATATCGTGGAGGGCCGTGTGGACCGCATTGCTCCGTTCGGCGCCTTTGTAGAGCTGGAGCCCGGCCTGTTTGGGTTGGTTCACATTTCGCAGGTCGCTACTCGCCGTATCGATAAGGTAGAAGATGAGCTGCGTGTGGATGATGTTATCACGGTAAAGGTGCTGGATGTCGATCCGGAGGCCAAGCGTATCAGCTTGTCCCGCCGCGCGGTACTGCAGCCGGAGCGCGAACGCCCGCAGCGTAATCACGATTCTTACGATGAGGATAGGGAGCCGTCCTATAAGTTGCCGCCTATCGAAGAAGCAAAGGTCACCTTGGCGGATTTCTTCCCCAAAATGGATGACTTGGAAGACTAAGAGAATAAAAAAGCACCGGGTTTCCGGTGCTTTTTTTGATATACAGGCGCTTAGGAGCCGATCAAAAAATCCAAAATGTTTTCGCCTGTGGATGTCTCGGAACGATACAACTCGGTATATCCGCAATTTGCGCAGGAGATTGTAATGAATTTTTTGTTCTGAATATCAAACAACTTGGCCATTGTGCCGCCTGTTGCCTGGAATTGGTCATGCTCAAAGGATGTACCTCCGCACTTAGGGCAATGATAGATTTGTTTTTCCATAGAAAGACCTCCTTCAAAAGGGTATCGTTTATTTTGTCTCCTCCCGGGCGAATAAAGATTTCACCAGGGCTTCGTCGGGCGTGATAAATAATGTTTTTTGTGAGGAATAGGTAACAAAGCCCGGCTTTGCGCCGGAGGGCTTTCTTACATATTTGATAAGCGTATAATCAATCGGCACATTTTCCGACCGGCGGCCTTTGCTGTAAAAAGCTGCGATATGCGCCGCCTGCTTCAGGGTATCAGCAGACACCTTGGGCGATTTGATAAGCACATGGCTGCCTGGCATGCCCTGCGCATGCAGCCAAGTATCGGTGGATTTGGACAGCTTAAGCGTTACAAAATCATTTTGCGTGTTGTTTCTGCCGCAATATATATCAATGCCGTCGGTGGAAATAAAATGCAGCGGCTGGGATAATACGATTTGTTTGCGGCGTCCCGTCTCCTGGGAAAGAGGAATCATTCCCTCGCTTTGCAATTCATGCCGAATGTCCAAAAGCTGATGGAGCGTTTCGGCCTGTTGTACAGAGAAAAGAACATCCTCTAAATATTGCCGCTCCGGCTCAATTTCACGGATCTGTGCTCTGGCTGCCTGCGAGGCAGAACGGAGCTTTTGATACCGTTTGAAGCGCTTTTGAGCATTTTCCTGGGCGGAAAGGGAGGGGTCGTAAGACAGCGTAACTAAGGCATCCTGCGTATAATCATACACTTCTATTTTATCTTGATGAGGAGGGATTTGATAAGCATAAGCCAGAATCAATTCACCTTCTACACGAACGCGCTCAAACGTCTCGCTTTTGGCCAAAGTATCACGCTGAATCTGCAGCCTTTTATATAGCTTTTGCAGCTTTGCTTGCAGTAGACCTGTCAGATGTGTACGCTGGCGCTCAATGGCCTTTTCCATCTGCTTGGTATCGTAATACGCCAACATAGCTGCCTGCATGCTTTCCATGGACTGATATAGGCCATTGTCATTGGGAGGAAACGGAAAGAACCCTTCTACCCGCTGCATGTGGTTATACAATAGGCTAGGGGAAAAGGAACGGGAAAACAGCGCCTGCTGAAGCTCCCATAGAGATAAGGCGATAGACCGGCATGTATCGTCGGGAAAGGGAGCATGAAGGTCAGCTTCGCAGCCTGCCTTTTGGCAAAGATAACGTGCCGCATAGGGAGAAATGCCGTAAAATCCAGCGACTAAGGCATTTGATAGTGTGACGGCCTCAGAGCAACGGAGGACAGCGGCAAAGTCATCGGCAGAGCCAGCCAAAAGGTCCTGTTTATGCTGCACAGGCGGCGCCTCATAGCGGTCTCCTGGCAAAACAGTGCGTAAGCTGGAAACAGAGGGAGGGATCCGTTTAGCACAGTCTAGGATTACATTGTTGGGCCCGATTAAAATGAGATTGCTATGCTTTCCCATCAACTCTGCAACCAACATTAAACGCACTCTGGCCCCCAGGTCGTCCAGTGCATCACAGGAAATATGTAAAATACGGTCGCAATGCGGTACAGAAATATCCACAATGCGGGCATGCACAAGGTGCTTTCGCAAAATCATCAAAAAAGTAAAGGGTTTCTCCGGCCCTTTTTCAGTAGTCTCTACCAAGTGTGCCCGTGGTGATTCCGGTTCACAGCTTAGCAAAAGACGATGGTTTTGCCCTTGTGAACGAATGGTCAAAACGATAGTTTGGCGGGATGGCTGCGCAATGCGCTCTATACGCCCCCCCTGCAAGGTCTGCTGTAGTTCTGTTGCGCAGGCATATAGGCTAATGCCATCTAATTGCAAGGCAAACTCCTCCTTGGTTTCTATTCGTCTCTAAGTATAGCATTTTTCCCTGGTTCTGTGCGTTTTTGCTTTGCCAAAATCAAAAGCCACGGTATAATAGAACAATAAGGAGGAGAAAGATGGAAAGATTGGACGGAAGGATACCGGCGCAGATGCGCCCGGTTACAATAGAGATGGGGTTTCAAAAAAATGCGGCGGGCAGCTGCTTGGTTTCATTTGGCGATACGCGGGTGATTTGTGCAGCCAGTGTGGAAAACAATGTGCCGCCTTTTTTAACGGGAAAGGGGAAAGGATGGCTGACGGCAGAGTATGCCATGCTGCCGGCGAGCACGCAAAGCAGAAAACGGCGTGATGGTGTAAAGCAGGATGGGCGCAGCGTGGAGATACAGCGGCTCATCGGCCGCTCACTGCGCGCGGTGGTGGACTTAGAAAAGCTGGGAGAACGCACGATTCGGCTGGATTGTGATGTGTTGGACGCAGATGGGGGCACACGTACGGCTTCCATCACAGGGGCATGGTGTGCGTTGGCAATGGCAGTAGAGGGGCTAAAGAAGCAAGGGCTGATAAAAGAACCGCCCATCCTGTCCCAGGTGGCTGCGGTAAGCTGCGGGGTAGTGCAGGATATTCCCATAGTAGATCTTTGCTATGCGGAGGACAGCCATGCGCAAGTGGACATGAATATTGTGATGACCGGCTTGGGACAGTTTGTCGAAATACAGGGAACAGGAGAAGGGAGAGCTTTCACCAGTGAGGAGATGCAGCAGATGCTCTCCATGGGACAAGCCGCTATCAAGGAATTGTTTTCAAAGCAAAAACAAGCATTGGAGGCATTGTACGAATGAAATTGCTCATTGCCAGTAATAATAAAGGCAAGCTGAAAGAGATCCGCCAGATATTGGGCGGCTTTTACCAGGAGATCATAACACCAAAGGATTTAGGGCTTTCCCTGGAGGTTGAGGAAAATGGACAGACCTTTTTGGAAAACGCCCGCTTAAAGGCACATGCGTTTGCCAAAGAGGCCCAAATGGATGCCTTGGCGGATGATTCAGGGCTGTGTGTGGATGCTTTGGGAGGCGCGCCAGGCGTATATTCGGCTAGGTTTGCAGGCTGCCATGGCGATGACGCGGCCAACAATGCATTATTGCTGCAAAAATTGGAAGGTGTGCCGGAGGAAAAGCGCACGGCTAGGTTTGTCTGCTGTGTGGTGTTGGCTACGCCGGAGGGCAGGGAAGCTTATGCGCAAGGAGAAAGCGAAGGCGTCATTCTTTCGGCGCCCAAAGGTGATGGAGGATTTGGGTATGATCCTGTCTTTTATGTGCCGGCATTCGGCAAGACCTATGCGGAGCTTTCGGCAGAGGAAAAAAACCAAATCAGCCATAGAGCCAGGGCTTTGCAGCGCTTAAAGGAAAAACAGGTGAACCTGCATGACTAAGCTATGTATCGGGGTGCTGTCAGATACGCATGGAAATAGGCGCTCGTTCGAGCGTGCGCTGGAGGCCATGGGGCCCATTGATTTATTGCTGCATGCAGGCGATTTTGCCAATGATGCTGTGATAATGGGAGATATTTATGGGATCCCAGTGCAGACAGTCGCCGGAAATTGTGATTTTTTCGGTACAGCGGAGGAAGCAAAGCTGTTTGAATTGGCTGGTCATACAATTCTGCTGGTACATGGGCATCGCCAGCATGTAAAAAGCGGTTTGGAGGAACTGTATGAATTGGGATGTGCCAATGGAGCGGATATCTGCATTTTTGGCCATACGCACTGCCATGAGATTGAATGGCGCGGCAACATGGTGCTGATGAATCCAGGCAGCCCCAGCCAGCCAAGAGGCAGCCGTCCTTCTTGCATGCGAATGGTTTTATCAGAAGGAGTGCCGGCTGAAATTCAGCTTTTGACGCTATAAAGGGCACAGGGTCTCTAAATAAAGCCCATACGGGAAGAAAAAATGGGAAAAGCGGTTGACAAATGGGACAGGCGTAAGTATAATAAATGTCGTTCGCCTGTGCATGCGCTTGTAGCTCAGCTGGATAGAGCAACGGCCTTCTAAGCCGTGGGTCCGGGGTTCGAATCCCTGCAGGCGCGCCAATATCTTTCCCATATATGGTGGGTATAGCTCAGTTGGTTAGAGCGCCAGGTTGTGGCCCT
>CAJLPK010000025.1 GCA_905208455.1 uncultured Bacillota bacterium | reverse complement strand
TGGGAGGAATAAGAATGATCATTGACCCGCCTATCAACGAATTATTGGACAAGGTAGAATGTCGGTATTCTTTGGTGGTTGTCGTATCGAAACGCGCCCGCCAATTGGTATCAGGGGATGCACCTTTGATTGATATTGATCCTGATGAAAAATCAGTTTCGATCGCTGCAAAAGAGATGTACGATGGGAAATTCAATGTAGACAGCGGATTTGAGGAATTTTAACTATGTCATGCGTAGTATTGGGTGTGACGGGCGGCATTGCAGCCTATAAGAGCGCAGAGATAGCGTCCCAGCTGAAAAAGCAGGGCTATGATGTCTATGTGATCATGACTAAGCATGCCACTGAATTCATTGCCCCCTTGACCTTTGAAACGCTAACAAACCATCCGGTAGTGGTGGATATGTTCACAAGGGAAACGCCGTGGGAGGTAGAGCATATTGCCTTGGCAAAGCGCGCGGATGTTTTTTTGGTAGCGCCCGCCAGCGCTAATTTTCTGGGGAAATATGCCAACGGAATTGCGGATGATATGCTGACGACGACGGTGCTGGCTACCAAAGCGCCTGTTGTATTGGCGCCGGCGATGAATACCAACATGTGGAACAATGCGATCGTCCAGAAGAATGTGGAAGTGTTAAAGTCCTTCGGTGTTTTCATGGTAGGCCCGGACAGCGGTTATTTAGCGTGCGGAGATTCAGGACAGGGACGCATGAGCGATCCAGGAGAGATTGTGGAAGCGGTGCATGATGCCTTCACGCAGAAGGATCTCTCTGGAAAAAAGGTTCTGGTTACAGCCGGCCCAACCCAAGAAACGGTAGACCCTGTGCGCTATATTACAAACCACAGCAGTGGAAAAATGGGCTTTGCCATCGCAAAAGCAGCCAAACGGCGCGGGGCAAAGGTCACATTGGTTCATGGGCCTGTTTCGTTGCCTTTGCCCTATGGGGTAGAGGGCTGCCCTGTGACAAGCACACAGGATATGCTGGAAGCAGTGCAGCAAAGATTTCCAAACTGTGATTTATTGATTATGGCAGCTGCTCCGGCGGATTTTACCATAGAAAAGCAGAGCGAGCGAAAAATTAAAAAGACGGAAGGGCAGCCTATGGTCTGGCAGCTAAAACAGACACAGGATATTTTAGGAGCATTGCCTGATAAAAGGCCCGGGCAAGCGGTCGTTGGCTTTGCTGCAGAAACCAACGATGTACAAAATTATGCAATAGACAAGCTTCACAGAAAAAGATTGAACATGATTGTGGCCAATGATGTTACACAAAAGGGAGCCGGGTTTGGAACAGACACCAACATTGTAACGGTCGTTCATGAGGATGGACGTCTTTGCCCGCATGATATTGCGCCTAAAGAAGAAATTGCAGACTTTATTTTGGATCAGGCAAAATCCTATTTGAAGTAGTCTGAACAGCCCTTAAAAGCACCTTTGGTGCTTTTTTCTTAGACATCAGTGAAGGGGAAGAAATTTGTACGCACAGGTCATCATTGATATTGCACATGCCAAGATAGACCATGTTTTTTCCTATCGAGTACCGAAAGACATGGAGATTGCACCAGGAGACCGTGTGGTGGTGCCTTTTGGGAAAGGGAATACGCCAAAAGAAGGATATATCATTTGCATCACCGAGGAAAATGCTTATCAAGCAGAAAAAACAAAAACGATTTTAAGAAAAGAAGATTCCTTTTCCGCATTCCTTCCTGAACAGATTGAATTGGCAAAATGGATGGCGCTTTCTTATCATTGCTTTATCGTAGATGCCCTGAGACTGATGATCCCTGCGCAGCTGCGCGGCCGGCGTGTCACGGAAAAGCGCGTGGAGGTTCTATCCTTGGCGCCGGACTTGGATTGGCAGGCATGCATGGCGCTTTTGCGGGGAGAATGCGGAGGAAGAAAGGCGCCTGCGCAGGCGGAAGCGTTAAATCTGATTGCACAGGTGGGGAGGATTGCCGCCACAGAACTGTGCCAGGCCTTTCCAGGGGCACGGTCCGCCCTAGTACAGCTCAAAAAGAAGGGCTATGTTTGTTCGGAGCAGGTAGAAGTGCGCCGGGCGCCGTATCGCGGATTGGGAGCGGCCAATAAAAATGAACAACATGTACTGACCCCGTATCAAAAGCAGGCTGTGGAGAAAATAGTATCCTCTCTTTCTACAAGCAAAGGGCGTTATCTCTTGCATGGAATTACCGGAAGCGGTAAGACAGAGGTATATTTGCGCGCGATCCAGGCTGCGCTATCGGACCATAAAGGATGTATCATGCTTGTACCTGAGATTTCTCTTACGCCACAGATGGTATCGCGATTTCGTGCGCACTTAGGAGAAACTGTTGCTGTTTTGCACAGCAGGCTTTCAGCGGGAGAACGATACGATGAATGGAAAAGGATTTTGACAGGGCAGGCGCGTATGGTCATTGGGCCAAGGTCGGCTGTATTTGCGCCGGTATACAATTTGGGATTGATTCTTATTGATGAGGAGCACGAGCAGTCCTACCGCAGCGAGCATAAGCCGCAGTATACAGCCCATGAGATAGCAGAAAAGCGATGTTCTCTGACCGGTGCAACGCTTGTTTTGGGAAGCGCAACCCCCTCTGTTGTGACCTATCATCGATGTATGGAGGGAGAGATACAGTATCTATCGCTGCCAGAGAGGGCCGGGGGGCAGAGTTTGCCGCAAGTATATGTATCGGATATGCGTGAAGAGCTGGCCAGAGGGAATCGCTCTATTTTCAGCGGCGCGCTTTCTAAAGCCATGGAGGACTGCCTGGCGCGGCAAGAGCAGATGATGCTGTTTATCAATCGGCGTGGATACTCTACTTTCCTAATGTGCAGGGGATGTGGCTATGTGATACAATGCGAGGATTGCGATGTATCTATGACATACCACAGAACGGCTTATAAGGAACTGCTCCAATGCCATTACTGCGGTAAGACAGAGGCACTGCCAAGCGTGTGCCCTGTATGCGGCAAACCGTACCTAAAGCAATTTGGCATTGGTACACAACAGGTAGAAGAACAGGTGAAGCTGCATTTTCCCAAGGCCCGCGTGTTGCGCATGGATGCGGATACGACCCAGGGAAAGGATGCTCATTTGAAGATTTTGCAGGCCTTTGCAAAAAAACAGGCCGATGTACTCATTGGCACGCAAATGATTGCTAAGGGGCATGATTTTGAAAACGTGACGCTGGTCGGCGTGCTGGCAGCGGATAGTTCGCTCTATGTGCCGGATTACAGAAGCGCGGAACGAACCTTTCAGTTGATAACACAGGTGGCCGGGCGTGCTGGCAGGGGGGATATACCAGGGAAGGTGATTGTGCAGACCTATCACCCGGATCACTTTGCAATACAGGCGGCGGTCAAACAGGATTACCGGCAATTTTATGCACAGGAGATACAGCATCGAAGGATGGCCCAATTTCCACCCTATGCACAGTTTATCAGGCTTTTGTTCCGCGGCGTACAGGATGCGGTAAAAAAAGCATGCTTGGACAGCGTTGCAACACTTTCCGCTTACTTTGCCAACCAGCAAATACAGCCGCTGCAATTCGATTATGGCTCAGCGCCTATCGCGCGCATCAAAGGTGAGACAAGAATGCAGATTCTGCTGAAATTGGATTTGTCCGTCATTCAAGATGGACAGGTGGAAAAGCTTTATCGGCTATTTGATGGCTGTATTTTTGATGGGTGTACTATGATTATGGAAACAGATCCGACAAATTTGCTTTAATCGCCAAACAGCGTTAGGGGATTTATGATATACTTGATAGCCGGAGAGGAGTGCATTTTAACAATGGCAATACGAGAGATCATTACTGTAGAAAATGAAAACTTACATAAACAATGCAAACCCGTCAAGGAAGTGGATGACTATATTCGACGTTTGCTGGATGATATGATGGAGACTATGCACCATGCAAATGGAGTAGGGCTTGCGGCCCCGCAGGTGGGCGTGCTGAGAAATGTGTGCGTCATTGATGTGGACGGCCAGCAATTTGAATTGGTCAACCCGGAAATCGTAGAGGTGGCCGGAGAAAAGGAAGATGTAGAGGGATGCTTGTCTGCCCCTGGCCGCTGGGCCATGGTAAAACGCCCGCAGTGGGTCAAGGTGCGCGCGCTGGATAGAGAGGGAAAACCCGTCGAATATACCGGAGAGGATCTTTTGGCCAGGGCCTTTTGCCATGAAATAGACCATCTTAAGGGACAGGTATTTTTGGATATTATGGAGTACGAAGTAGAGCCGGAGGAGGCGTAATCCTTGAAGCTTGTTTTTTTTGGTACCCCGGAGTTTGCCGTGCCTGTCTTACAGGCGCTGCACAAAGCGGGGCATGAAATCCTTGCTGTGGTGACCCAGCCGGACCGGCCTAGGGGGAGAAAAAAGGTATTGATGCCGCCGGAGGTTAAGGTCTGTGCACAGACGCTGGGCCTTTCAGTATTGCAGTTTGAAAGGGTCAAGCAGCCTGAGGCTGTCCGTGTGTTGGCAGATCTGGGTGCGGAGGCTTGGGTAACTGCGGCGTATGGACAGATTCTATCCAAAGAGCTATTGTCTTTGCCTCCGAAAGGTGTCATCAATGCGCATGCATCCTTGCTGCCTGCTTATCGTGGAGCAGCGCCCGTGAATTGGTGCCTGATCCAAGGGGAAGCAAAGACGGGGGTCACGACGATGTATACGGATATCGGGGTGGATGATGGGGATATGATCCTGCAGCAGGAAGAAGATATACGCCCCGAGGATACGGCGGAAAGCTTGCTGAAAAGGCTTTCTTATATGGCAGCAGATCTGATGGTGCAGACGTTGGAGCTGGTGGAAAAGGGACAGGCCCCTCGTACGCCTCAGGATGAAAGGCTGGCATCCAGACAGCCTATGCTTTGCAAGGAAGATGGCGCCCTGGATTTTGCACTGTCTGCGGAGATGGTATGCAATCGTACCAGAGGCGTTACGCCATGGCCAGGGGCTTTTGCTGTTTTGGACGGACAGACGTATAAACTCTCAGCGCCCTATTTAGCAGACGGAAGCGGAGCGCCTGGTACCATATTGGCGGCGGATGAAAAACAGGGACTTGTAATTGCTTGCGGCGAAGGCGCGGTGGGCTTTGGGCAGATTCAAGCGCCCGGGAAAAAGAGAATGGATGCACGGGACTTTCTCCGCGGGCGCCGCTTGGATATGACAAAGAGGTTTGGGAAATGAGCGTTCGTGCCGGAGAACGTGCTGCCGTTGCGATCTTGGAGTATATGGATACAGAGCAGGCGTATATGGGACAGGCACTTTCGGAAGTACTGCGCAGACAAAAGCTGACCGGCACAGACCGCGCTGCGGCGGTTGCTTTTTCTAAATTAGCGGTGGAAAACCGGCAGGCCGTCGATTTTGCCCTTTCTCATGTTACCAAGTTGAATAAAGCCAAACGCACTGTCAGAAATATTTTGAGACTGGGCGCAGCAAGAATTCTATTTGGGCAAAATACGGATGCGCAGGTGGTACATGCGAGCGTGGAATTGTGCAAAGCATGGGGCAAGAGAGAGCAAGCAAAATTTGTAAACGCCGTTTTGAGGAATCTGGTGCGCCAAAAGGACGAGATTCCATGGCCGGAGGAGCAAAGCGACCCCATTGGCTTTTATGCGGTTCGGTATAGTTGGCCGGTATTTGCAGTGAAGCAGGCTTTTGCGCTATTGGGGGCAGATCAGGCCTGTGAATTTCTGCGGTATCGCACACCGCAGCCTATAACAGTGAGAATAAACCCTGCAAAAGTGTCCTGCGAAGAAGCGGAGACGATGTTCAAGGCGATGGGAATGACTGCACGGAGCATGTGGGCAGATGCAAGGGCCTATGCCATAGAGGAAGCGGAGGATGTGCCGTCTATGGATGCATACCGACAGGGGAAATTTAGCCTGCAAGGCCTAGCGAGTATGGTGGCGGCAAACCAAGCGGCCTTGCCAGGGGGCATTATTCTGGATGTTTGTGCTGCGCCGGGCGGAAAATCCTGTAATATTGCAGAGCAGTGTCCTGATGCCAAGGTGTATGCTTTTGATATCCACCCTCATCGGGTAGCGCTGATCTCGGCGCAGGCAGAGCGGCTGGGGCTATCCAATATCATTGCAGCGCAGCATGATGCCACACGATCCTTCGCAGGATTTGATGGTATAGCAGACTGTGTATTGGTGGATGCTCCCTGTACTGGATTGGGCACTGCCTGCCATAGGCCGGATGTAAAATGGAATAAAAAGCAGAAAGATGCAGAGGCGTTGGCGCATCTGCAAAAGGAGATTTTGCAAAATGCAAGCAACGCCGTCAAGCATGGCGGCAAGCTGATTTATTGCACCTGTACATTTACAAAGACGGAAAATGAGGATGTTGTTCAGTGGTTCATGGCAAATAACCCTGCTTTTCGTCTGGCGCCGCTTACCTTGCCAAAAGATATGCCGCAAGCGCCTGAGGGGGCAAAGGGGATGCTTCGTCTATGGCCCCAGATTCACCATACAGACGGCTTTTTTATCTGCGCAATGGAGAAAACGAATTGAAGCTATATGATCATACATACGAACAAATGCAAGCGCTTTTAACGGCATGGAATGAGCCGGCTTTTCGGGCAAAGCAAATTTTTGCATGGTGTGCCAAGGGCGTGCCTGTCAAGGAGATGCACAACCTTCCGAAAACACTTCGGGAAAAATTGTCGCTGCTTGGCGTCGGCGGCATGCAAATCGAGCAAACCCATAGATCCGCAGACGGGACTAAAAAGTTTTTGTTTAGATGTGAAGACGGCAATGCAGTGGAAGGCGTATTGATGCAGAATCACCATGGGGGAACGCTTTGTATTTCTACACAGGCAGGGTGCCGGATGGGCTGCGCGTTTTGCGCCAGCACACAGCTGGGACTGGCGAGAAATCTTACCATTGGAGAGCTGTGCGGGCAGCTTTATGCCGTGCGCCGTCAAGAAGGGGAAAACAGCTTTACTCATGTGGTATTGATGGGCTGCGGAGAGCCATTGGACAATTATGGTAACGTCGTTTCTTTCCTGCGCATTGTTTCAGATGCCAGGGGCATGAACCTTTCACTGCGCAATGTGTCGCTTTCCACTTGCGGCTTGGTGCCGTATATCGACAGATTGGCAGAGGAACAGCTTCCCATTACTCTGTGCCTCAGCCTGCATGCTCCTAATGATACGATACGGCATGCTATCATGCCGATTTCCAAGCGGTACACCATCGAGGAGACCGTTGCTGCGATGAAACGGTATGAAGAAAAGAGCTCACGCCGAGTGGTATTTGAATATACGCTCATCCAAGGCGTGAATGACAGCCTATCCAATGCCAGAGAGCTGGCGCACCTGACAAGGGGTATCCGAAAGCATATCAATTTGATTCCGTTAAACCAGGGTGTGGGTGCTTTTCAGCCCCCCTCCTCGGCAAAGGTACACGCTTTTTTGAGGGCATTGACGGATCTTGGTGTCTCTGCGACTGTGAGAAGGCGTCAAGGAGACGACGTAGCAGGAGCATGCGGACAGCTGCGGCTGCAAAGGCAAAGAAAGGAGCAGGCACATGATTGAATATTATGCACAGAGCCATGTGGGCCTGGTCCGAAAAGGAAACGAAGACTCCTATTATGCGCCTGCCCAAAGCCGTCCCAAGGACCCTCAATTTTTTCTTTGTGTAGCCGATGGCTTGGGAGGGCACAACGCAGGAGAAATCGCCAGCCAGTTGGCGGTACGCACCTTGGTAACCTCCATGCAAACCATGGAGGGGAAAAATCAAATGCTGGATCATCCCTTTGAAACAATGCAGAAGCTGTTTTTTGAGGCCAACGACAAGATTCACATGCTGTCTGCGGAAAGCGATAAAATGTATGGGATGGGGACAACCCTTACCGCGGCGGTATGCAAAAAACATACCGTTGGCATCGCACATGTCGGAGACAGCCGGGCGTATCTGTTTAATAGGGATGGGCTTGTCCAAATCACAACGGACCATACGTTTGTACAGACACTCATCCAAAGCGGCCAATTAACCGAAGAGGCGGCCCTAACGCATCCATATAGGCATGTTATTACGCGGGCGGTGGGCATTGAGCAATTTTTGGAGATCGATTTCTTTGAGGCCGATTGGACGACCGGGGATACATTGCTGCTGTGCAGCGATGGGCTGACCAATATGGTCATCGATAAAGAAATTGAAAATATTTTCAAAACAAAAGGTACATTGCAAAGCCAAGGCAGCGCTTTGTTGAATTTGGCCTTAGAGCATGGCGGAAAGGACAATATCACGCTGTGCCTTGCCCGCAGAGAGGAGGATTCAAAATGAGTCAGCTTCTCTCTAATCGATATTTATTGGAAGAAAAAATAGGGTCGGGCGGAATGGCGTTTATCTATCGTGCACGGGACCTGCAAACAAAACAAACGGTTGCCATCAAGGTCCTTCGTGAAGAATACACAAAGGATGAAGAGTTTGTTTCCAGGTTTGACCGTGAGGCAAAGGCCATGCAGCGCGTACGTCATAATAATATTGTAGAGGTCTATGCAGTGGGCAATGATTATGGCATTCCCTATATTGTGATGGAGTATATCGACGGGCCTACACTAAAGGATATCCTGCGAATGAGGGGCAGGCTGCCTGTACGCCAATGCATCCAAATCATGCTCAATCTTTGCGAGGCGATTCAGACTGCGCACGATAATGGGGTGATTCATAGAGACCTAAAGCCGCATAATATCCTTGTTACATCAGAGGGAGAAGTAAAAATTACGGATTTCGGCATAGCCAAATTTGTTGGATCTTCTACAATGACCATGGCAAGCGACAACGTATTGGGGTCTGTGCATTATATCGCCCCGGAACAGGCCAGCGGTGGGGAAACAGACGAAAAAACCGACGTATATTCCCTGGGAATCACCATGTATGAAATGCTGACAGGGCGCCTGCCCTTTGAGGGGGATACGACGGTTTCAGTGGCGATTAAACATATACAGGAATCTGTCCCCTCTCCGCAAGGCAAGAACCCGGAGATCTCCCATAGCTTATCTGCCTGCGTGATGAAAGCGTGCGCCAAAGATCCGAAAGTGCGTTATCAGACGCCAGGTGATTTTGCACGGGATCTGGTGCGTGCCATGAATGACCCTGAAGGCACATTTGCAGATTTGCCGCGTGATACGCAGGAGATGCCCTACCAGGCGCCGCCCGCCCGGCGCAAAAACGATAGAAGCATGGAAAGCAGCCGTAAGACGCAAAAAAATATACATAGAATCTTGTGGGTTCTGCTAGGCTGTATTGTTGTGCTGATCACGCTGTTTATGATTGGGCGGGCCATTTGGCAGTCTTCCAGCGATGATTTGATTGCCATCCCTGATTTGCGCGGCAAAACAAGTGCAGAAGCGCAATCAGCACTTGGAGAGCTAGGGCTATCCATCTCCTTTAGTTATCAGATCAATGAGGATGTGCCGGAAGATGTCGTTTATGGGCAATCTATTTCTCCGCAGTCAATGGTGAGCCCGAAAACATTGGTGACGATCTATGTCAGTGATGGGCCTGAAAAAATCAGTGTTCCCTCTGTGGAGGGAATGACACTGGAGGAAGCGACAAGAAGGCTCAATGAAGCGGGATTGACGACGGGCGTTACCAAATATCAATTTTCCGCAACGGAGCCTGATGGCACGGTTATTCGCCAGGTGCCGGCCGCCGACGAGCTGGTAACCAAGGAATCGGAGGTCAATTTGGTAATTGCAAGCTCCACAGCACCATCCACCCCGCAGCCAGGAGTCTAGATGAAAACAGGAACGATCTTAAAAGGTATCGGCGGTTATTATACCGTTCAATATGAAGAGAATAAGCAGTGTATACTAAGGCCAAGAGGGAAATTCCGTCACAAGGATGAGCGGCCCTTGCCGGGAGATCGTGTGCGGTTTGAGGAACCAGATGCTGGGGTACAGGGCGTTTTTGAGGAAATACTGCCCAGGAAAAACCGGATGCTGCGGCCTGCCGTTGCCAATATAGATGAGGTTTGGGCGGTCATTTGTATGCAGAAGCCAGCAGGGGATTTTTTATTGCTGGATAAATTGTTGGCAAACTGCCGTATGCAAGGCATCCAGGCCCGTGTGGTTCTGAACAAGTGTGATTTGGTCTTAGAAGAACAAAGAAAAAATTTCTTGCATTGTTATGCTTTATACAATCCCGTTTTGGTTTCTGCTCATACTGGCGAGGGCATGGAGGTTTTGAATAATGCCTTTTCTCAAAAAATCATTTGCCTGTCCGGACAAAGCGGCGTGGGGAAAACCAGTATAACCAATGCGCTTTTGCCCGGCGTGTCCTATGAAACGGGAGATCTGAGCAAAAAAACAAGCCGAGGCAGGCATACGACGCGCCATGCAGAGTTGCTCTGCGGCCCAAAGGGCGGCATGATTGTGGATACGCCTGGATTTAGTCTGATGGAGTTGCCTTTGATAGCGCCGGAAATGCTTAGGGAGTTATACCCTGAATATGATGGTTATATTAACCAATGTAAATTTGATACTTGTTTGCATCAAAATGAGCCTGGTTGCGCGGTGAAAAAAGCCGTAGAGCAAGGTACGATAGATATAAATAGATATCAGAGATATTTACAGATATTGCTGCAAGTACAAGAAAAATGGAGGAAACGATATGAATAAGATTTTGGTAAGCCCATCCATTCTATCTGCGGATTTTTCCTGCTTGGGTATGGAGGTTGCTTCGCTAGAGCAGGCCGGCGCGGACTGGATCCATGTAGATATTATGGACGGCCATTTTGTACCGAATATTTCTTTTGGCCCGGATGTTGTGGCTGCTTTTCGCCCGCATACCGATTTGCCGTTAGATGTACATTTGATGGTGGAGGATGCCATTCGCTTTATTCCTGCATTTGCCAAGGCAGGAGCCGATATCATCACGGTCCACATGGAATCGGAAAGAGATGTGCAAAAGAGTGTTGACCTTATTCATAGGCTGGGATTAAAAGCGGGGGTCGCGATTTCCCCGGCTACGCCAGAGTTGATTTTAATGAATATGCTCACGCAGGTGGAAATGGTACTGGTGATGACGGTAGAACCCGGCTTTGGCGGACAGAAATTTATGCCGGATATGGCAAAAAAAGTACGTGCGATTCGACAGATGCAGACCAATCCAGCGCTGCGGATCGGGGTAGATGGCGGAATCAATACGGAAAATGTAAAAAGTGTGATACGGGATGGCGCCGATGTAATCATTGCAGGCAGTGCTGTATTCAATGCAAAGAGCAGGGCGCTGGCCATTAATGCATTGAGACGGGGATGAATGGGCTGATTTACACCGGCGGAGAATGGCCGGACTTGGCTACGGCAAAGGCACTGTCATTAGGTGCAGAATTGGCTGTCTGCTGTGACGGCGCGGCAGAGGAGGCATACAAAGCGGGCCTTTCGTTTCAGGCACTGGTAGGGGATATGGATTCTATCTGTCCTGATCTGTTAGACGCTTATCAGCGTACGCACAATGAGCTGGAAATTATACAGCTTCCCGTAGAAAAAGATTGGACTGACACCGAGTATGCCGTTTCTTATGCGCTAGAGCATGGCTGTACACACCTTACTTTTTGCGGCGGGCTGGGGAAAAGGATGGATCATTCCTTGGGACAGCTGCAGATTCTATATAATCTTTGCAAGCAAGGCGTTTCGCATGCGCTTTACAGCAAAGATCTGTTTGCCTGTATGATTCGCGGGCCATATACACTGAAAACTTATCCGCAGCAGACATTTTCTCTCTTGCCGTTTGAGCAAAATTGTTGTATAACGATTGAAGAAGCAAAATATCCTTTATATCATCAGCCTTTGCCCCTGGGAAAGACATTGGGTATCAGTAACCAAGCCTTGGGTGAGCATGTTTCTATTCAAGTGCATGAGGGGATCGTATTATTGATCGCATTACAGTCCTTGTAAAACAGGAAGATCACTTTCTAAAAAGGCGGCGCAGTTATGGAAGTAGAAGTTTGGGCCCATAGAGGCTACAGTTGTCAATTTCCAGAAAATACGTTAGAGGCATTTGAATCAGCCTTGTCATTGGGTGCAGATGGATTAGAGCTCGATGTGCATTTCACCAGTGATGAACAAATCGTTGTAACGCATGACGAAAGTATAGAGCGTGTTTCTGACGGGGTTGGGCGTGTTGCAGACCAAACCTTGGCGCAGTTGCGCAGTTATAATTTTCACAAGACAAAGCCGGAAGCTGTACAGGTAGCAAAAATCCCGTTGTTGTCTGAAGTGTTGGAATTGGTAAAGCCAACACAAGCGATGATCAATATTGAAATCAAATCCGGTATCGTGTTATACAAAGGCATTGAAAAAGCAACCTGGGAACTGGTGCGCGATTTCGGTATGCAAGATCGTATTTTATTTTCTTCTTTTAATCATTTTTCACTGGCTACCTTAAAGCAAATTGATTTCCATGCGAAAATTGGATTGCTGTACTCTGAAGCGATGGTGGATCCTGCCCTTTATGCAAAGCATGTAAAGGCTGATGCCATCCATCCATTTTATCCGACCTGCTTTGCTCCCGGGGTTATGGAGGGATGCAGAGAAGAGAATATCGATGTAAACCCATGGACGGTAGACGATCCCGAAATGATGTGCTCTCTTAAAAAGCAAGGTGTCCATGCAATTATCACAAACGACCCTTTGTTGGCATTGTCTGTATTACGTTAACTTTTTTTAAGATAGAACAGAGAAAAAATCTCTATATAATATTAAGCAGGATAATATTATATAGTATTATAAATGTTTGGAAGATTCACATTGTAAATCTTCTGTATATAGTTTTTTGGGGGGTAGTTTTATGGGGAAGAGGGAATTGTCTGAGGATCAGCGCTATGACAGGAAAATCAGAGTTGCATTTTCCTGGGTCACCATTTTATTTGAAACAGCTTATACAGCGACTGCGTTCAATACACTTTTGCTGCAGGAACAGGGATTTAGCAGCACACAGGTCGGTGTTATTTTGGCTGTTTTTTCTATTGTGGGAATCATTGCACCACCTTTTTGGGGATACTTAGCGGATAAAATGAGGTCTATTCCTAGGGCGTTTATTACAGTGCTTTGTATCCAAGGGGCTGTCGTTGCTTTTCTGCCTGTAAGCGGGAGTATAAAGATTGGAGGGCTTTCGCTCTTAGCAATCTCTATGCCGCTTTCCAATTTTGTGCGCCAGCCTTCTATGTCTTTGGTGGATGCATGGATGATTCAAGCGGTCAGCACAACGGGAGGGCGGGTTGCTTATGGCACAGTGCGTCTTTGGGGGTCCATAGGCTGGGCTGTGGCCTGCCTGATTATGACGAAGATCGCAGACTGGACAAGTGTTGTCGTTCCTTTTTACCTTTGCGGACTTATATGTATCTCCGTTGCATTTTGGTATTCTGTCCTAGTAAAAAAACTGCCGTTGCGCCAGCCTGCAGAGGAAAGCGTAGAGCCAGTTGACCATATCAATCCATTCATGCTATTCAAAAATTATTACTTTGTATGGATTCTGTTTTTTAATTTAATTTTGACCGTCTCTTCTAACTCCTCCTTTAATTTTATTCCATATATGTTTACGGAGATCGGTGCAGATCCAAACTTAGGGGCTGCTTCTGTCGGTGTAAAAGCTCTGATGGAGGTTCCTCTGATGTTTGCCGGGGTTTATTTAGCCCGGAGATTCAGCATGCCCTCGATGATTGCCACAGTAGGGCTTATGTACTTTGTAGAGCAGTCATTATACTCATTTGCTTCGAGCGCTGCAATGATCATCGGTGTCCAGTTAATCCAAGGGCTGGCTTATGGCCTGTATGTATCTTGTTCGGTGGATTATGCGTATAAGCTGGCGCCGAAATCTTTGACGGCCTCCGCTCAGTCCTTTATGTGGATGTCCAATGCGGTAGGAACGGTATTGAGCAACCTTCTGGGCGGATGGCTTATCAGCGTCATCGGGGCAGGCGGTTTTTACCGCTTTAATTCCTTCGTTGTTTTAGCGGGTTTTGCGCTCTTCGTACTCTCTTTTCCATTCGGGGAAAAGGTGCTAAAAATTCCTCGCCCGGAAGCATCCCTTTCACCGCGCAGGAAATTTCATAAGGGATGAGAATTAAAAAAGAGCGTTTTCTATTTTAGAATATAAGTTATTTGCATAAGGTTGTTTCAAGGGGTTTCTATGTTTAGATCGCTACCGCAGAGTAGGGGCTGCGGTTTTGTTTGGGGGGGCGTTTTTTATGGAGCAACAACCGACCTTAGCTGAAGAGATACGATTTCGGAAACAGATTCAAATTGGCTTTTCCACAGTCATAGGCCTGTTTTGGATGGGCATGGCCTCTTCGGCTTACAATGTGCTTTTGTTGGATAGCCAAAACTTTTCTACTGCAGAGGTAGGCGTAATCATGGCAATCTATTCCGCGATTGGAATCATTGCTCCGCCTTTATGGGGGTATGTAGCGGATCGAATGCATTCTGTGGCCAAAGCTTATATCATCGTTTTTGCGATCTATGCTTTTTTGGTTGGATCTATGCCTATTTTTGGCCTTATGAAAATTGCAGGATTTTCATTTTTAGCCATCGCCCTGCCTTTGACGAATTTTGTCCGGACACCAGCGCAAAATTTAATGGATGCCTGGTCCATGCTGGCAGTGAATCGTGCCAAACGGGTGCCGTTCGGGGTGATGCGGCTCTGGGGCTCCATAGGATGGGCGGTCTCGTGTGTGCTGCTATCCTTTGTAGCAGAAAAGGCTGGGATTCCTATCGTTTTTATGTTATGTGGGTGTATCAGCGTAGTCGTCTGCCTTTATAGTGTGCGCTTGAATCATAAGATTCCTTTGCAGCAGGGGAAAAAGAAGGAAGAAAAGCAAGAGCACACAAAAATCAACCCGGCCTTGTTGTTCAAAAATTACTATTTTGTAGTACTCTTGATTTTTCATTTTATCATTCAGATGATGGGGAACTCTTCCATGCTGTTTTTACCGTATGTTTTCCGTTCCGTTGGCATGGAAGCTGATATGGCTGGCGCTGTAACCGGCATCAAAGCGCTGATGGAAGTTCCCTTTCTTTTGGCAGGCGGCCTTTTGGTACGGAGATTTAAGCTTCCTCCTATGATTGGCGCAGCAGGATGCATTTATGCGCTGGAGCATTTCCTATATACACAGCTATCCTCGCCTATTCTTTCCCCCCTTGTTTCTAGTATGGGGCCGGCGCTCATTCTGTGTATTCAAATGCTGAGTGGGCTGGCCAACGGATTGTATTTGTTTACGTCCGTGCAGTATGCGTACCGTTTAGCACCGCCTGAGCTTTCTGCCTCGGCGCAAACATTTTTAGGGATGTCTATGTCAATGGGGGCTATTTGTGCAAGCCTATTAGGCGGTATTCTTATTGAAATTACAGGGGTTACAGGATATTACACTTTGACTTCAACCGTTATGCTGGTGGGCGCCGTATTGTTTGGCCTCTCCTTTGTCTTCGGAGAAAAGGTACTAAAGATACCACGCCCCAAAGCAGCTTCTGCAACAGAGGCCTTGGAAGAATAATGAGCAATGGGGGAATCATTTCCCCCATTCTTTATTTTTTGAATGATTTTGCGTGTTCTTGCTGAAATATGTTATAATACTCAAAACCAACTTGTACAAATGTAAGAAAGTGGGAATGCGTATATGGCTCGAAAAAACCGCAGGAGACCTACCAAGCGTTTTTTTATAACGGTGGCTGTGTTAGCATGCGTGATTTTATTGACCGTATTTTTAATACTGCAGGGCCCGAAAGAGGCTCTCATTACAGAAGGCAATCTCTTTGTGGATCGTGATGTGGAAACGCTGATTGTTCGGGATGAAAAGGTCTATAATTCCGACAATTATTCCACGGCGACGTTCTTTGCTTCGGAAGGGCAGACCGTGACCAAAGGGGCAACGATCGCACAGGTATATAAATGGGGATACAACGAAAAACTGATGACGGATTATGTGACGACACAGCAGCAGATCCAGGATTATCAGGAAAATACCATTTGGCGTGAAGTAATCAATAAAGATCTAAACACGCACAATGGAAAGATTACAAATACAATACAAGAGATTATAGACGTAGTGCAGGGAAAAAGCAGCAGCGATTTGGTTGTATTAGAGCGAAAATTACGCGAGAACATGGAAAAAAAGCAGCAGTTTCTCAAGGCCAATGTGCAAGCAGATGATAAGCTAAACGAGCTGTATGCCACAGAGCAGGATCAGCTGAATAAACTTGCAAACTGGCGCCAGGATGTACAAGCAGAGGATGATGGTATCGTAAGCTTTTATATGGATGGTTGGGAAACGCAGCTAACACCCTATAACTTGGATACCTTGACACGGGCGGATATTTTAGCGGCCAAAAAAGGTGTTGTAAGCAGCAAAACCTCTGATGACAGCACAACGAGGCCCCTTTATCGGCTTGTTAACAATTATCAATGGTATTGTTTGATTCTTTTGGACAAAAATGAGGAGATCCCTGAGTTGCGGGAGGGCGGGACTGCCAATATGACTTTTGAAGGATATTTTGACAGGCCTTATTCAGCCAAAGCAACCTCCGTGCGCAGCGTGGACGGCGGCGGTACCTTGTATGTCTTGGAGATGACGGAGGATATCGGCCCCATGCTGAGCGTCCGCACAGCAGATGCAAAAATGCATTTGGATTTTACGGGAATGATGGTCCCCGAGGAAGCGATCTTTACCCAGGGAGATCAAAAGCTGATCAAGCTGGTACAGGGGGATGTCGCAAGCTTGATCCCCGTAGATATTTTGATTTCGGATGGGGAAAACTGCATTATTCAATCATTGGACCCCGATACTACTTTATCGGCAAATCAAACGGTGCTTTTACGATAGAAGGTAGAGATCATTGATAAACGTACAAAAAATTCGAGACCAAATCCAGTCTGCTGCAGAAAAGGCAGGACGAGATCCTGATGAAATAACTTTACTCGGCGCTAGCAAATATGCAGATGTAAAACAGGTACGCCAGGCATACGATCAGGGGCTTGCTTGCTTTGGGGAAAACCGTTCAGAAGGCCTTGCAGCAAAAAAAGATTTACTTCCTGATGACATTTCTTGGCATTTTATTGGACAATTACAAACGAATAAGGTAAAATACATTATTGATAATGTGGAATTGATTCATTCGTTGGACAGGCTCTCTCTTGCAAAGGAATTGCAGAAAAGAGCCATGGCAAAACAAACTACCGTGAATGCCCTGGTAGAGGTACGCATGGATGATAGGGAGACCAGAGGAGGCATACAGCCAAAGGAGGTTCTTCCTTTTCTGGAACAATGCGCTCAGTTTGACAGACTCTTTATTCATGGGTTGATGTGTGTGGCTCCTCTGGGGCGTACGGAAAGGGAAACGGAAGCCTGCTTTGCCAAAATGGAGGGCCTTTTTGAGGGGCTTTCCCACCGTATCCCAGATAATGCCGAGATGAAGGTATTGTCAATGGGGATGAGTCATGATTTTCCGCTGGCCATTAAACATGGCGCTACTTTGGTGCGTGTGGGTTCCGCGCTATTTTCAAACAAATAACTATTTGGAGGTGCACAATGGCGCAAAAGAAAATATTCGGGAAGGTCCTGGATTTGATTGGACTGGAAGAATCTGCCATTGATGAAGAGGATAACTACGAAGGTTTTGATGATTACGAAGACGATTATCAAGATGATTTTGATGATTATCAGGATGAAGAGTATGAAGAACCTGTCAAAAAGTCTAGCAGAAAGAGCAGAGCGAGTAAACGCGCGGAAAAGAATAGCCGTAAAAATAGTCGAGACGATTACGATTATGGGTATGAGGATGAGGCCGAAAGCGATGATGAATACGGCGGCCTCAGTAGAAATGGATTGCTAGGAAGCAATAAATCCAGCAAGCGCAGCACAACAACCTCGCTGCGCAGTACGAGGGAAAGGGATCGCGAAGTGGATCAAAGCAGCAAAGTAGTAGGTTTCAATCCAAAGATCAAGATGATTGTATATCAGCCGATGAGTTATGATGATACACAAAACATCGTTGATAATTTGAAACGAAATAAGCCTGTTATCGTCAATTTAGAAGCAGTGGACAAGCAGGAAGCACAGCGTACGCTGGATTTCATTTCTGGCGCGATTTACGCGATCAATGGGGATATTCAAAAGATCAACAGCGCAGTATTTGTCTTGGTACCTGCAAATGTAGATATTTCTGGAAATATTCCAGATGATTTGAAAGGAAAAAGCTTTTATACGTTAGACAATCAGCGCAGAGATTATTAAATTCTTCATCTTAGGAGGGACGCAACGTGTTAACTGCACAACAAATTCATGAAAAGAGCTTTTCCCGGGATAAAAAGGGATATAATATTGATGAAGTTGATATCTTTTTGGATGAAGTTATTGTAGACTATGATAAGCTTACCAGGGAGAATCAGGAGCTTAAAACAAGAATAGAGGCTTTGAATAAGCAGATCGAATCGTATCGGGGCATGGAAAACTCTATGATGCATACGATGGTTACTGTACACAAAGCGGCTGAAGAGATCGAAGAAAAAGCTAAAAAAGACGCCGAGGAGATGTATGCAAAGACACGCGCACAGGCAGATGCAATGGCGGACCGTGCACAAAAGGAATATGATCAGATCTTAAATACTGCCAGCGCGGAGGCGGATCGGATCGTACGCGATGCAAGAAAAGAGTTGAAGGAAAAGCAGGAAGCGATTTTGGAGCTGCATGATCTTCTTGCGGAGTTTAAGACCGGTGTTAAAGATTATGCCTCAGAGCTTATTGACTTTGCAGATAAGATCAATGATCCAGAGCCCATTCAGGCGATATTGCCTACCTTTGATGAAGAGGAGACGGCTGAACAGGAAGCCCAACAGGAAAATTTGGATGGCTTGTCTGCTTCAGAGGTCGTAGATAGTTTGGTGGATGATCTGAAAAAACAAGAAAAGAAGGATTATGTAGCTGAGTATGTAAACGGTGTAGAGCGTACCAAGCAGATGCAGGATCAGACGGGGCAGGAGGAAGAAAACGTGCCTGAAGAGAACCAGGCAGTGTTCTATGGCCCTGTGGATGCTGACGACGGATACGATAATAATTTTTAAGATAAGAAAGGAGCTGGGAGCCCAGCTCTTTTTTTGTATAT
>CAJLPK010000024.1 GCA_905208455.1 uncultured Bacillota bacterium | reverse complement strand
CAAGGTAGGGGCCCCGGACCTCTGTAAATGCCCCAGCACAATATGCCTGGTTTCCAGCCCCGTTTTTTCTTCAATCGCGTCTGCCAAGCGCTGCCCGATATTCCTTTCGGGATACTTATAGTTGCCAAAGGAATCCTTTTCCAAGCGTTCCAGGTCTTCATCCAGCCCCTTGATCCTTGTTGCCTCTGCCAACGCCACAATGCTGTAATGCTTTCCCTCATCATATCGTTTTTTTACACGGTGGCAGATCTCCTCCAGCGACAGGGGAAACTCCGGGATCACACAAACATTTACATTGGCCGCAATTGCACTTTGCACTGCGATCCATCCGGTGTTACGCCCCATAATCTCCACCACCATCACACGGGAATGGCTGCAGGCTGTTGTACATAGGTCATCCATGGCACGCATTGCCATATTGGCCGCCGTGTCAAACCCAAACGTATAGTCGGTACAGTTCAGGTCGTTATCGATGGTCTTCGGCACCCCGATCATGGGAAGCCCTAAATCCACCAGCTGGTTGGCAACCCCCAGGGTATCGTCGCCGCCGATGGCAACAATACATTCCAGGCCCAGGCTTTCCATGCTCTTTCGGACAAGCGCCGGGCCGTTTTCCATCTTCATCACATTGGTTCGGCTGGTTCTCAGGATCGTGCCGCCCAGCCCTTGGATGCTTTCCACCTCCGCCGTATCCATCCAATGGCCCTCCTGCTCTACTACGCCGCGCCAGCCTTCATGATAGCCGAAGACCTTTACATCCTGCATGGCACAACGTTCCACCACACCGCGGATCACAGCGTTTAAGCCGGGGCAGTCTCCTCCGCCTGTTAAAATACCAATTTTTTTCATTACGTCGTACGCCTCCTATAAAAGGTGTCAAAACTCTTGTTGCCTGCACTATAACGAAGAATGAAAAGCAAAGTCAACCATCGTTTATAAATACACAATCATCGTTGTTTTGTCATATGTTTTGCTCCATTTTCTCAAAGTAAGCAACAGCCTTTCTTTTCTTGTGTTTGCAATTTTTCTCAACTTGGAAGAAAATAGAGAAAAACAAAACAGATTTGAGGTTCGTTTTTATGAAAAATTTCCTAATTCTCCACGGGCCAATGGGGGTTGGAAAATCAACCGTAAGCCGTCATATCTGTCGCTTGCTGCAGCCCAGCGCGCTGCTGGAAGGCGATTGGTGCTGGCAAATATTCCCTTTTTGCCCCAGCGAAGAGAATAAAGAAACAGCGCTTAAACATATGATCTATTTGCTCAATTCCTATCTCCATAATCGGAATATTTCCTATTTAGTCTTTAATTGGGTCTTGCAGGATGACAAAATCTTTGAAAAAATTCTTCCTTTTTTGGATCTTTCCGGGGCACAGCTCCATCGTTTTGCCCTTCTTTGCCAAGAAAATGCCTTGAAAAAACGGCTGCAAAAGGATGTTTCCTGCGGGCTCCGAAGCGCCGACAGCATTGCCCGCGGCCTTTCCTATCTGCCCTTATATGCGCAGACAAAAAGCCAAATTTTGGATACAACAAACCTCTCTCCCGAGCAGACTGCCCAGCGCATCGCTCACTTGGTACTTATGAATCAGGAGTGATATTTATGTTTTCTTCTATGCACCATGTCGCTATAATCGTATCGGACTATCCCAAAGCCAAACACTTTTATGTAGATATTTTGGGGCTGCAAATTTTGCGGGAAAACCATCGTGAAGACACAGGCGATATCAAGCTGGATCTTGCACTGGACGGCTGTGAATTGGAGCTGTTTTATAAACCGGACAGCCCGCCCCGCCTTTCTTATCCCGAAGCCAGGGGCCTGCGCCATCTTGCGTTTCATACAGCTTGTCTGGAAGACTGTATCTCGTATTTATCCAGCTGCGGCATCGAAACGGAGCCCATTCGCACCGATCCCTATACCGGCCGGCGTTTTACCTTTTTTTATGACCCCGACCTGCTGCCGCTAGAGCTATACGAATGATACAGAAATACAAAGGACCGGGCATGCCCGGTCCTTATTTTTGTATTTTTATTTGCTGCCATTGATATGCAAGAGCTTGAAGATCTCTACGATCACCAGCGGTGCCAGGGACAAGCCCGCTACCCAAAGCCATTGCGTGCCGGTTAAAATCGCCGTGCTGAATAGGCCGTGGAACGGAGGAATCAGCAGCACGCTTAGCATGATCGCCAACGATGCAAGCGTAGCCAAAATAAATTTGCTGTTCGGCCCTACTGCATTGGAAAACACACTGTGTTTTACACTCCGAACATTGAACGCATGAACCAGTTGGCTTAGCGCCAAAACCGCGAATGCCATTGTGCGTCCAACATCAATACTGGATGCCATTCCGATACGGAAAGCAACCAATGAAAGCAATCCGATCATCATACCTTGGTAGCAGATGCGGTAAATCATGCCTCCGCTAAAGAGCTTATCCCGCATGTTTTTCCGCGGCTGCATAATGTCTTTTTCTGCTGGGTCTACCCCCAGGCCCAGGGCCGGAAGACTATCCGTCACCAAATTCACCCATAACAGATGCACCGGAAGCAACGGCTCTTCCCAGCCAAGCATGGTTGCAACGAATAACGTCAGTATCTCGCCAATATTGCTGGAAAGCAAAAATGCAATGCTTTTGAAGATATTGTCATAGATTCGGCGTCCTTCCTCTACGGCAGATACCACTGTGGCAAAGTTATCGTCTGTCAAAATAATATCGGCCGCTTCCTTTGCTACCTCTGTGCCCACAATGCCCATCGCACAGCCGATATCCGCATTTTTCAGCGCCGGCGCATCGTTGACGCCGTCTCCCGTCATGGCAGCAATGTGCCCCTTGGCTTGCCAGGCTTTTACAATGCGCACCTTATGCTCCGGCGAAATACGTGCATATACCGCAATCTTTTCCACGCGCTGCTCCAGCTCTTCATCGCTGAGCTGATCCAGCTCCTGCCCCGTAAGCGCCTGCTTTCCTTCGGTCAAAATGCCCAGGCTCTTTGCAATCGCAACGGCCGTTGTCTTATGGTCCCCTGTAATCATCACTGCCTGGATCCCGGCTTGACGGCAGGTTTCCACCGCTTTTTTTGCTTCCTCACGCGGCGGGTCTATCATCCCCGTCATCCCCACAAAAATTAGGTCCTGTTCCAACGCCTCCAGTTCTTCCTCTTCTACCGGGCACTGATTGATTGGCTTATAGGCCATGGCCAAAACGCGCAAAGCTTGCTCTGCCATCTCATCATTGGCCTGCAGTATCTGCTGCTGCTTTTCCGCCGTCATAGGCACAGCCTGTCCGTTTTCCCAAATCATCGTACAGCGGCTAAGCAGCACATCCGGCGCGCCTTTTGTGTAAGACACCCACTGTTGCGGCGCCAGCGCATGCACCGTGCTCATCAGTTTCCGATCAGAATCAAAGGCACGCTCTGCTACGCGCGGCGTTTTCTTTTCTTCATCCTGCTTTTCTATGCCTGCGGCTTGCGCCCCTTCCATCAGCGCAATCTCTGTCGGGTCGCCTACTGCTATTACGCCCCCATCCTTTTGGGTAAAGCGCGCATCGTTACAAAGCGCCGCGATACGGCTTACCAACTGCACGCCCTCTGCCGGCAGCATATTCCGTTCCGCCATCGGCGCTGTCTTTCCTTCCACATACAGATGCGTTACAGTCATCCTGTTTTGTGTCAAGGTCCCTGTTTTATCTGAACAAATCACCGTCGCGCTTCCCAACGCCTCTACCGAGGGCAGCGTGCGTATGATCGCATTACGCTTTACCATGCGCTGCACACTCATAGCCAGCACAATGGTCGAAATGGCCGGAAGGCCTTCCGGAATGGCCGCAACTGCCAGGGAAACGGCTGTAAAGAACATATCCAATATGCCCTTGCCATACAGCAACCCCACCCCAAAAATAACAATACAAATTCCAATGGCCGCAAGAGCCAGCATCTTGCCCAGCTTTGTCAGTTTCATCTGAAGCGGCGTCGGCCTTGTTTTCTCGCTCATCAGCATATCCGCGATTCGGCCTACCTCGGTATGCATGCCTGTTTCCACAACGATCCCTGAGCCGCGGCCATACGTAACAACACTGGAAGAAAACGCCATATTGATTCTGTCCCCCAAGGGGGCTTTTTCCTCTAAAGCTGCCGTTGCATCCTTGTCCACCGGCAGGGATTCGCCTGTTAAGGCTGCCTCCTGCACCTTAAAATTGGCCGTCATCACCAGCCGGATATCCGCCGGGACCACATCGCCGGCCTCCATCAGCACCAAATCGCCTGGTACAAGCTCTTTGGCCGGCACGCTGACCTCTTTGCCCCCCCGGATTACCTTGGCAGTCGGCGCCGATAATTCCTTGAGCGCATTCAGCGATTTTTCCGCCTTTTTCTGTTGAATCACGCCGATAACAGCATTGAGTACCACGATGAACAAAATGACAATAGAATCAACGACTTCCCCCAAGCACGCAGAGATTGCAGCCGCCGCCAGCAAGACCAGGATCATAACATCCGTCATTTGCTCTAAAAACAGCTTTCCTATGCTCTTTGGTTTCTTGTGTCTCAATTCGTTCGGGCCATACTTTTGCGCGGCCTTTTGTACCTGTTCTGCAGAAAGGCCCTGTTCTGTGGTCTGTAAAGCGTCTCTTGTCTGCTCTACGGTCTTAGTGTGCCATAGTTCCATATCTTCTCTTGCCTCCTATGCTTGCTTTTTAGGCGCAAAAAAACCTTTGCTCCCAGTAGGAACAAAGGTCTTACTCTCAAAAGCTGATTGCTGCCCGGGCCAGAGACCGAGTTGACGAACAGCAAAACCAAGATGGCGAGTTACTCCCCTTCGTTATTTCAACATACTATACCACAGTGTATGGGGAATTGCAAGAAAGTTTTCATAATGTTAACAGCAAGGGCAGCAGTAACACCAGCACGACCCCCGGAATGCCCAAAGTGCCGGCAATCAAGGCGGTAAAAGGATTCATCGCCGCGTGCAGGCCGATCAGCCCCCCGAAAAGGTTGACAAGGTATAACACGACACCGCCAATAACGCCGTTGAGCAATAACCGGCCAATCCAGCGTGCCGGCTTCCCTAGGATTTTTCCCAAAAGAAAAATGATACAAAGCGCCGCAAAAAATGCCACCACAGTAGAAACGGAAACCTCCATGCAGCCACACGCCTTTCCTTTTTGTTCCTACTATATGTTTATTTTTGTCCGATTATGTCAGTAGGCCCCTCCGGCTCCCTCTGTTTTTGCTGCATCATATGGCGAATGGCCAGCTTATCCAGCCGCTTCGTCTCTTCAAGGGCAGGATCGCTTAAAGGAATGGCCTGCATTAAGATAGGGTTTTCCTGCCACGATCTGATTTCTCCTCGTTTGGCGCACTTTATCATATACTCGTATTTATGCTGGGCGGCTTTCATCTCATAGATCGCAAATTCTATCAAATCGGGATCTGAAACATTATTAAAATAGTTTTGGGCATCCTTCCAGGCCGCCAAAGCCTTTTCCAGATATGCGGCCTCCTCTTTTTCTGCCATTCTCTGCTTACTGCCTAGCATCTAAAGACCTCCTTTTGTTTTTCCCAAGTATATCCAAACAAAATTTCTTTATACGCTACGGCACAAAAAGCAGAAGCTATCTTTAAGGCATTCTCCTGCCGCACTTCAGCAAAAAAAGGCTGAATCTATCATTCAGCCTTTTTCTCTTCTTTTTTTCCTTGCTTCATCAAAAGCATTTGCAAGTATAATTTATTGGCAAATGCACCCGCCAAGGCCTCCAGCATATCCGGATTTTCTTCCTTCGCACCTTCCCGCGGCGCTTCTTTGCCGAAAGTCTGCGCCAGCGTTTCCTCCAATACACAGCAAAATCTATCGTACAATGCTTCTATCGCCTCGGTCTCTCTCAGCTTTTCCATCATGCCCTGAATTTCTGAAAGGCTCAATACCTGTTTTGCTATGCAAACCATCGTTAGATTCGCCAAGTGTTCTTTTTCATATTTTTTCTTGATAGGTGCTGGTATGACCTTATGCTTTACATAATTATTGATCATAGTGCTCGTAAGGTTTTTGTCCTCTGGCCCGCATGCAATGAGGCTAAGCTGCTTTTCCAGGATTGTGAGCACCTGATCCATGTATAAGGCCAGATCCGGCAGTTCTGCCCAGCGTAAGCAATGATATTTTGCAATGTCTATAAAACCAAGATCATATTTCGTTTGCATAAATTGGCCCCCTTTTTGGCAATAGTATAACATAGTAAAAAATGCTTCACAATATTTGCACGATTCTTGCTTGAAATATTTATGTATATGAGATAATATAGTTTTATAAACTAGATATAGATAGAGGGGAATCAGCGATGACCGACGTGCATATTTTCGGTACTTCTATTATGAAAGCTACTTTATTGGACCCCAAAACGCAGCGTTACCGATTTACCGCTCCTCAGTGGATGGAAAAATTCCAACAACAATACCCCTTTCATGTATTGAATCACGCCAAATTTGGCTCTACCATTGAAAAAGGAGCCCGTATTTTGCAAGCCAATTTACAAAAGCTGCGGCCTCACAGCATCGCATTGCTGGAATACGGCGGAAATGACTGTGATCATGGCTGGCAGGAGGTGGCCCGGACGCCAAAGCAAGACCATCGCCCGCATACGCCTCTTTCCAAATTCACAGCCATCTTTCAACAAATGATCGAGGAACTACGCGCTCATGAAGTCAAACCTGTGCTAATGACCCTGCCCCCCATAGATGCGGAGCGGTATTTTACCTGGTTTACCGAAAAGGGATGCCTGGACCGTACGCCCATTTTATCCTGGCTGGGTGATATACAGATGATTTATCGTTATCAGGAACTGTATTCCGAAAGCGTTTTGAAGCTTTCCTATCAAACCCAATGCCCTTTGGTGGATATTCGTTCCGCCTTTTTGGATAAACGCTGCTACCAACAGCTTTTATGCCAAGACGGCATCCATCCCAATGAAAAAGGATACCAGCTCATCTATCAAGCGTTTTTGGAGTTTGCTGCTCGTCCTTTATAAAAAAGCGCCCTGAAAAACAGGGCTTCTTTTTATTCCATCATGCGCCGGCCTTCCATCGCCTTTTGCAGCGTTACATCGTCCGTATATTCCAAATCACCGCCAACCGGAACGCCATGTGCGATTCTGGATACCCGGATCCCCATAGGGCTGAGCAGGCGCCACAAGTATACCGCCGTGGCTTCTCCCTCTACATCTGGGTTTGTCGCAATGACCACTTCCTTGACGCCTTCTAAGCGCGCCAGCAGCTCTTTGATGCGAAGCTGATCCGGCCCAATGCCGTCCATCGGCGACAGCGTTCCGCCCAGCACATGATACTTGCCCCGGAATACATGTCCCCGCTCCATGGCCATTACATCCCTGGCATCCCGCACCACACAGAGTACCGACCCATCTCTTGTCGCATCCGTACAAATGCTGCATGGATCCTGGTCGGTCAGATTGCCGCATATACTGCAAAACCTTGCGTGCTCTGTGGAGGTCAAAATGCTGGCCGCCAATTCCTTGGCGCTGGCCTTGGGCATTGTTAAAATATGATACGCCAAACGCTGGGCCGTCTTTCCTCCAATGCCGGGCAGCTTTGCCAGCTGTTCCGTCAGCAATGACAGCGATTCTATGACATAGCTCATTTTAGCGCAGCCCTGGAATGTTCATACCGCCTGTCAGCTTGCCCAGCTCCTGCTGTGCCATTTCCTCTGCCTGCTGCATGGCCTGGTTTACAGCAGCCACGACCATATCCTCCAGCATTTCTTTCTCATCCGGATCGATCACATCCGGGTCAATGGAAAGCTCCAGCAGCTCATGCGCACCATTTACCGTAGCTGTTACCATGCCGCCGCCGCTTTGTGCCGTCACCGTCTTTTCCGCCAGCTCTGCCTGCTTCTGCGCCATTTGCTGCTGCATGCGCTGTGCCTGCTGCATCAGCTGCTGTATATTGCCCATTCCGCCTCTTGCCATTTTGTTTTCCTCTTTTCTATTCTTCTATTTCAATTTCCAAGCCAAATGCTTGCTGTGCCTTTTTCAGCACATCCTCAACCTTGGGTTTGTTTGCTTGTTCATGGGTATTTAGTTTGAATTGAATTTCTACCTTATGCCCCAAAGCCTGCTCTGCCGCCTGCTCCAGGTCCTGCTGAAATTGCCGGAGCGCCTGCACCAGGTTTTCATTGATAGGATCAAAGGCCAGCCATAAAAACGAACCATCCTCCCAGGCTTTTTCAGCACGCTTCAAAAAATACGCGGCGCCCGGCTGTTTTTTGGAAAAGATCGTAAAAATCGTTTCCAGCAGATCCTCCCCTTGTGTTTGAGTCCCTATCGGCTCAACCGGCTTTTCCGTTTTTTCTTTCGGCGCTGGTTCGCTTTGTACGGGGGCCGGCTGCGCCTGCTCCCAGGGCGGAAGATCCATTTCCGGAGGGGGGACCTCCTCCCACGGAGGAAGCTCATCCGCCTGCTCATCGTCCTGCTTTTCTTTATCGCCAGGCATCGGCCCCGGATGGGCCGGCGGGTTTGCCCGCCCCTGCTGCACCGCCTGCTCCAACGCCTCAATCCGCTTTAATAACTGCACCTCGCCTTGGCTCATTTTCGGTACGCACAGCTTTACCAGCGCGGCCTCCAGCTGTGTCTTTGGCCTGGGAGACAGCTTCATATCCGTTTCCGCCTGCGCCAGCACAAGCATTGCCTGCATGGCCCATTGCCCCTCCGCCTGCTCTGAACATTCTATCATACGAGCTCGGTAATAGTCGATCATTTCTCTGACAAATACCGAGAGATCCGCCCCATTGTCATAGATTTGCTGCAGCTGCGCCAAAGCCTGTTTTACCTGGCGGTTTTCGATGCTCTCCGCCAAGCGTTCCACCTGGTCGCTTCCCGCCGCCCCCAATACCTGCTGTGCCTTTTCCAGCGTGATCGTTCCGCCGGACATCCCTGCACACTGATCCAATAGACTCAGCGCATCCCTCATGCCTCCCTGCGCCTGGCTTGCAATGAGCATCAACGCGCGCTGATCCGCCTGTATGTCTTCCTCTGACAGCACCTTTTCCATCTGCTGCACAAGCAGCGACTCCGGCAGCCGCTTAAAATCAAATCGCTGGCATCTGGATAAAATGGTGGCAGGCAGCTTATGCGTCTCAGTTGTTGCCAAGATAAATACCGCATGCGCCGGGGGCTCTTCCAGCGTTTTCAAAAGCGCATTGAACGCCCCTATGCTCAGCATGTGCACCTCGTCTATAATATAGACCTTATACTTTCCAACAGCCGGCGCATATCTTACCTTTTCCCTAAGATCACGGATCTCATCCACGCCGTTGTTGCTGGCAGCGTCAATTTCTAAAATGTCTACCGCCAGTTCCTCTTCCGACATCCGGCATATCGGGCACTGCCCGCAAGGCTCTCCCTCCATCGGCGACTGACAGTTGATGGCCCTGGCCAAAATTTTTGCCGTGCTGGTTTTCCCCGTCCCTCTGGACCCACAGAACAGATAGGCATGGGAAACGTGCCCTGACGCTACCTGGTTTTTTAGCGTCTGGATGATGGGCTCCTGGCCGACAACCTCCGAGAAATGCTTGGGCCTATATCTTCGATAAAACGCTAAATACAACTTTCCCTTTTCCTTTCCTTGTCTGTTCTTTTTATACCATATTTGGCAGGCCGGTGTAAATCAGCTACGCCCTTTCCATAAAAAAACCGGCACATCGTGCCGGTCTTTGCTTTTTATCTCGGGCTGCCAAAGAATGCCATGCCGACCACACCGGGGCCTGCGTGCCCGCCAATGACCGGGCCTACCTTCCACAGCATCGTCTTTACATCGCCGCAGGTCTGTCTAAGAATTTCTTGGAATGCTTTGCCATCTTCCAGCTCCGCATATAAGATAATGATCTCGTTATCGGGATCGCCATAGTCAAATCGTTCAGCCGTCAACTCTGCCATACGACGCCATGCCTTTTTGCGCCCTTTGCATTTTTCCGTTGGCACCAGCTTCCCATCCTCCGTGACATGCACGATGGGCTTTAGGTCTAGCACCGTGCCGACAAAGGCAGCGCCTCCGGACAGCCTGCCGCCGCGTTTTAAGTAGTTGAGGTCATCTACGCTAAACAATACACAGCTGCGCAGCTTGTTGGCCTCGAGGTACTCTGTTACCTCATCCAGGCTCTTGCCTTCCTTTTGCAGCTTCAAGGCCCGGCGAATCAGCAAGGACTGCCCCGCAGAAATGGTCAGCGAATCCACCAGCACGATCCTGGCGTCCGGTTTTTCCTCCTTGATCTCTGCCACTGCTTGCTGGCAGTTGCTGAAATGCACGCTCAGCTGGTTGGAAAAACTGATGTACAGAATATCCTTCCCGGATTCCAGCAGCTTTAAGAACCATTGTTTGATTTCCCACGGCGACTTTGCCGATGTAGAAACCTTTGAGCCATTCTTCAGGTCCTCAAAAAAGGTAGGAAATTTCCCTTCAATATCCAAATCAAAGTCGTAGTCCTTGCCATCCAGGCTCACGGGCATGGCAAACACCGGAATTTGCATTTCTTGTGCATATGCATACAACAATTCGGAGTCCGAATCCGTCGCAATGATATAATCTCTCATCGTCTCCTCCTTAATTTCCCTAATTCACAAGAGTGAATTTCTTTTATTGTATATGAAAAGCGCATCAATTTCAACAAAATTCCGTTTTCTTACAATTCCTTCACTTTTCTCATCCAAATCCCTGCAGCGCTAGCATAGCTGCTGAATCAGGGCCACAAAGAAGCGGACGCCTTCCTCCAGGGATTCCACAGCCATAGCTTCATTGATTCCATGTACCGTATAGCCCAGGCCTTGATTGTCCAACGGTGTAAAGCGGAAAATAGCCTCGCATATCCCTTCAAATTTGCGGCTGTCCGTCGCCCCCAAGACAGGAACCGGTACCGGCACGCATCCGGGATGCACCGTCTCAATGACCCGGCACAGAGCCTGATAAGCCTCTCCCTTTACTGATGTGATTTTGGAAGGCTCCTCTCCCCTGAGCAGCGTCAATTCTACCCGGGGATCTGAAATTGCTTTTCGGCAGTGTGCCAATAATGATTCGCAGGAGGTATCGGGATTCAGCCTGAAATTCACCACAGCCTGCGCCTGGGTCGGCAGCACATTCGGCCGAACGCTGGCGCTCGCCATCGTAGGCGCTGTGGTTGTCCTCACCATGGCATTGCCCTTTGGTGTACGGCTCAGATAGCGCGCAAATGAAGCAGGATCTTTTTCCATTTGCCCTGCCTGCGCCTTTTCCTCTCCTTCCTCCAAGTAAGGCAGCAACGCTTGATACTGCCATTTCACAGGATCCGGTATGGAAAGAGGGAACTGATTCTCCTCCAATGCGTCGATGGCCTTGGCCAAGATGCCCAATGCCGTGGAAGGCCCCGGCCTGGAAGCGTGCCCGCCCGGAGACTGCACCGTTAGCTTTAAGTCGGCATACCCCTTTTCAAATACTCCAATCTCAGCAATCGTATGGCCGGGGCAATGCCGCTTTTCTCCTTCTACATAGCCCGAGCCTTCATCCAGCACAAAGTCTAAGGTGATCCCCTTTTCCTTTAAGCAGGCAGCAATGGCCATCATGCCATTGAATCCGCCGGTCTCCTCATCGTGCCCAAACGCAAAATAAATATCCCGTTCCGGCTCATATCCCTGCTTTAGCAGCGCCTCTGCGGCCTCCAGTTCGCAGCAAAGCATATTTTTGCAGTCCAATGAGCCGCGCCCCCATACCTTATCCTCTGCCAGCGTCCCCTCAAACGGCGGGTATTTCCACTGATCCAGCGTTTCTTCCGGGACAGGCACCACGTCCTGATGTGCCATCAGCAGAATCGGCTTTTTCTCACTGCTGCGGCCTTTCCAGCGGTATAACAGGGAATACGTCCCAACCACCTGTTTTTCCATTTTCTCATGCACTAGCGGATACGTTTCCTCCAAATAAGCATGGAAAGCAAAAAACGGTTCACCCTGCGTTTGTGCCTGATCCCGGTATGCAATGGTGCGAAACGGAATCATCCCAGACAAATGCGCTGCAATCTCTGCTTTGCTCGGAATCTGAATCTGTTTTTCCATGATTGTGCCCTCCATTTCTTAGCCCGCCTGCCCGGTATGGCTGCATACATTTTGTATAAGCTGCGCATAAAACTGCACACCCTGCGCAAAGCTCTCTACATCAATGCGCTCGTTGGTCGCATGCATTGTTGTCGTATATTTCAAATTGCTGATAAAAGGCATGTGTTTATACACGTCATCCGCCAGGTCATTGAAATACTGGCTGTCTGTACTGGCAAAAAAGACCGAGGGAACGACCGGGATTTCCCCATACACCTGGCGAATAGACTGAGAAATGGCCTGGTATGCTCGTGAATTTGTTCTTGCAATTTTGCTGGCCTCAAAAGAGGTGGGCAACGTTACCTCACAGTCCGGCCCGGCAATCTCCTGGAAAAACTCCAGCAATTCCTGGCGGGTATCGCCCGGGTTCAAGCGGCAGTTGAAATTGGCCCATACGGTCTGCGGCAATACATTGGGCGTATCGCTCGCCTGAATCTGTGTGGCAGCTACCGTGGTACGCAGCGATGCATTGCCTTGCAGGCTTTTCAACTGCTCATTGACAAACCCTTTGCCAAATATACTTGGATTGGCTGCCTTGATGCGTCCCCAAATGCCTCCATACGGCGCCGCGTCCCGGTACATTTCATAAAATATGCGCGTAGGGCGCACCGGGAAGGGCCTGCTTTCTACGGCTTCGATGATCTTTGCCATCCTAGCCAGCGCAGTAGGGCGTCCAGGCTTGCTGCTATGTCCACCCTGGTCATGCAGGGTAACGCGCACATCACAATATCCCTTTTCGTATACACCGATGCAAGCGCATAGCTGGCCAGGCAATCCGAATTGTTCGCCATCCGCAAAGCTGCTGCCCTCATCGAGCACAAATTCAAAATGCAGGCCCTTTTGCTTGCACAGCTCCGCCACGCCCTTGGAGCCTTTATCCAGCATCAATTCCTCATCATGCCCATTACAGATATATACATCGCGATCCGGCACAAAGCCCTCTTTGATGAGCGCTTCCATGGCCTCAAAGATAGCGACCAAGGCATTTTTCATATCGATGGCGCCGCGTCCCCAGATACAGCCGTCCTCAATGCGGCCATCAAAGGGCGGGTATGTCCAGTCCTGTTCCGTACCCTCTGCAATCGGTACGACATCCTGGTGTGCCATCAGCAAAATCGGCGCTTTTTGCGAGGACCCGTCCCCTTTCCAGCGGTACAGCCTGCTGCATATATTGACTTTTTCCGTTGTTACCGTTTCAAACACATGCGGAAAGCTCTCGCGAAGATGTGCCTGCAGCGTTTCAAACTCCTTGATATTTTCGCTGTTTTCGGTTACGAGCCCATAGGTCTTGCAGCGCAGGGCCCCCGCTAAATGCTCTGCCGCCTTTTGCGGGTCCACCGCCACAGGCTTTGCCTTTGGCGCCGGCGCCGCTTTTTTCAGCGAAAGCCCCTTGCCGACAAAAAAGCTCAGCACAAAAACCAGTGCCACAACAACCCATCCAAACCAAGCCATACAAAACACTCCCTTTGTTTTGATTGCATCCTTCTGCTGGTATTTTATCACATCCCTATGCAGCTGACATGGGAAAACTTCCGCAGCCCATAAGAAAAGAGCGGAACGAAAACGTTCCGCCCTTGTATCCTTTTACCGGGACATGATTTTCCCCAGCGTATAAAGCTCCGAGTCAAATTGTTTTTCCGCATCCAGCGCTTCGTAGATATCCATATTTTGCACCTTATTATCATGAATCCCTACGGCACGGTTGCTAACACCCTGCGCCAAAAGTGAAACAGCCTGCCCGCCCAGCCGCGTGGCCAAGATGCGGTCTTTTCCAGTCGGGCTGCCGCCGCGCTGCGTATAGCCCAGCACCACGCTCTTCACTTCCAGCTTTGTCTTTTCCCGGATATACGCAGCCAGCTTGTCTCCCTTTCCGGCGCCTTCCGCCAGAACGATCATGCTGGTCTTGCGGTTCCGGATATTATTTTTGATGAGCTGATCGCAGATTTCATCAATATCAAATTCCATTTCCGGCAGCAGGATGAAATCTGCCGAGCCCGCAACGCCTGCATGCAGGGCGATATCGCCGCATTTATTGCCCATGACCTCTACAATTCCGATACGGTCATGAGAAACCATGGTATCTCGTACTTTGATTAGCTCCGTAAGCACGCCGTTGACCGCTGTATCAAAGCCGATACTAAAGTCGGTATAGGCCAGGTCATTGTCAATGGTGCCCGGCAGGGTAATGGTGGGAATCCCCATTTTGCTGAGCGCACCGGCCCCGTGCATGGTGCCGTCGCCCCCAATGGCAATGATGCCCTCCAGGTCGAACGCCTGGGCCGTCAGCAGCGCGCGGCGCTGCCCTTCTTCTGTCATAAATTCCTTACAGCGCGCGGTTTTTAGGATTGTCCCGCCCTTGTGTGCGATATTGCGCACCTCGTCCGTTGTAAGCTCGCGCATATCCCCTTCAATCAGGCCTCTATATCCATGACGGATGCCAAATACTTCGATGCCGTATTCGGCCGCCACTTTTACCACAGCGCGGATCGCCGCATTCATGCCGGGCGTATCGCCGCCGCTGGAAAGCACACCAATTCTTTTCATTTCTATTCTCCTTCCGCTCAAGCCCAATGGGACGCCCCTAAGCCCCATTTTCGTGATTTTATTATAGCATACCAAAGTACTTATTTTTTGGTGATTTTTACATTTTCCTCGCCCAAAAGCAGGATCAGCTTTGCCATCAATTCAGGGTCGATGGAAACAGTGCAGTGCATTTTGACCAGGCGTTTTTCCTCCGCTGCGTAGACCTTCACGCCCACCGTCCCCGGAAAACGCTGCAGCATAGCCAATAGCCCTGTCATCATAAAATCATTGCCAAAGGTTTTCACCTTCAGCCAAAGCGTCTCGCCCAAACCGCTTTCCTGCGCTTGAGGCTTTTTCGGTTCGCCTTGCACTCCGTACAGCGGCAGGTCGCGTCCGTTGATCAGCGCTGGCCCGCTTTGCTCTGTTTGCTCCTGCTGCTTTTCCGGATCCCAGGGCTTTGCATCGTCTACAATCAGCATAGGGTCTTCCTCTTCCCGTATGCTGACCCTGCCTTTGAGAAGCACCAGCGCATCAGGCTGCAAAACAAAATTCAGCCTCTCTACAACGCCGGGAAATACCATGGCATTCATCTGTGCGTATAAATCCTCTACGACCAAGTTCGCCATCAGGCGATTCGTCTTAGTGGTCCTGTTGCGCCTGGATTGTATGATACAGGGCAGCGTGATCTCCTTGCCGTCCAATGACAGCCCTTCCTCGCGGCTCTCCAGGATATGCAGGAGGTTCACCGGGTATTGCGCCATGTATTTTTCATACTCCATCATAGGATGCCCGGTGATGTATACCCCCGTCATTTCCTTTTCCATCGCCAGCATGGCACGGGTATCAAATTCTGCCAGATCCGGCAGATCCTGCGCCGGCGCCAACGGCGGCGTATCCTCCCCAAGCAGCCCCTCAAACAGGGACACCTGCCCTTCCAAATTGCGTTTCCTGTCATGGGCCATGGCGTCCATCGTGCTTTCAAACACCGCCATGAGCTGGCTGCGTTTTACATGGAAGCTGTCAAAGCAGCCGGCCTTGATCATGCTTTCCACCATACGCTTATTCAGCGCATCCGCAGGTACACGCCGCAAAAAGGAGAAAAAGTCCTCATAAGGCTTATGCGCGCGTTCCTGGATGATGAGCTCCACCGCCTTGGCGCCCACATTCTTTACAGCGGACAAGCCGAATCGGATCTTGCCATCCTGCACCTCAAAACGCACGCCGCTGCCATTGACATCCGGCGGCAGCACCTCGATGCCTTTCTTGCGGCAATAAGCGATATACTGCGCAATCTTTTCCGGGCTTTGCATACAGCTGTTCATCAAGGCTGCCATGGTTTCCACCGGATAATGCGCCTTGAGCCATGCTGTCCGATACGAAACGATGCCATAGGCCGCCGCATGCGATTTATTGAAAGCATACTGCGCAAAATCCGTCATTTGGTCAAAGATTTGGCTCGCTGTCTCTTCCGGCACGCCGTTTTTCACTGCACCCGGCACCGAACCATCCTCCGTACCGTAGATAAATGCCTGCCGCTCTTTGGCCATTACATCGCGTTTTTTCTTGCTCATGGCGCGGCGAACCAAATCGCTGCGTGCCCAACTGTACCCTGCCAACTCGCGGACGATCTGCATGACCTGCTCCTGGTACACCATACAGCCGTAGGTTACCTGCAAAATGGGCTCCAGCCGCTTGTCCATGTATTTGACGCTGCTGGGATTCCTTTTCCCCTGGATATAGCGCGGAATGCTTTCCATCGGGCCGGGCCGGTACAATGAGATGCTGGCAATGATATCCTCAAAGCAGTTTGGCTTTAATTCCTTGAGCAACTCGCGCATGCCGCTGCTTTCCAACTGGAATACACCGTCCGTATCCCCCTCGCCGATCATCTGGTATACGAGGGGATCATCCAGCGCAATCTTTTCCATATCCAGCGGCTTGCCTGTGCTCTTTTCCACAAGATTGCAGGCATCCTGGATAACGGTCAGGTTGCGCAGGCCCAGAAAGTCCATCTTCAACAGGCCCAGCTCCTCGATGGCGCCCATGGTAAACTGCGTGGTGACCGTCTCGTCATTTTTTTGCAGTGGGATGATATTCATTAAGGGGTCTTTGGAGATCACCACAGCGGCGGCGTGCGTGCCTGCGTGACGCGGCATACCTTCCAGCTTGCGGGCCGTCGCAATGAGCTGGGCGATGGTCTCGTCCGCCTCCATCTCCCGGCGCAGAGGCTGGGAAACCTCCACTGCCCTGTCGATGGTGATGCCCAGTTCCATGGGAATCGTCTTTGCAATACGGTCTACATCCGCATAGGGAATACGCATCACGCGCCCCACATCGCGGATCACCGCCCGCGCCGCCATCGTTCCGAAGGTAATGATCTGGCAGACATGGTCCTTCCCATATTTTTCGATGACGTAATCAATGACCTCCTGCCTGCGCTCATAGCAGAAGTCTACGTCAATATCCGGCATGGATATACGCTCCGGGTTCAAAAAGCGTTCAAAGAACAAATTGTATTTGATGGGGTCCACATCCGTGATGCCCAGGCAGTAGGCTACCACGCTGCCGGCTGCGCTGCCGCGGCCCGGCCCCACGGCGATGCCCCGTTCCTTGGCAAATCGGATATAATCCCATACGACGAGGAAATAATCCACATATCCCATCTGTTCGATGACGCCCAGCTCAAATTGAAGCTGCTTTTGCACCTCCGGATTCTCGCCGTATCGGCGCGCAAAGCCTTCCTCTGCCTGCCTGCGCAGCAGACCGACATTTGTTTCCCCCTCCGGCAAAGGAAACTGCGGAAGATGCTGTGTGTCAAAATCCAGCTCCACATGGCATCGCTCTGCAATTTTCTGCGTATTTTCCAGCGCCTCCGGCACATAGGAAAACAGTGCTTCCATTTCCTCTCCGCTTTTTAGGTACATCTGGTCGGAATCCATTTTCATTCGGTTTTCTTCATCCAAAAACCGGCCTGTCTGGATACAGATCAAAACATCCTGGACGGCCGCATCCTCCTGGTTGATGTAATGCACGTCGTTGGTAGCGACCAACGGCAGGCCTGTCTCCCTGGCGATACGGATGATCTGTGCATTGACCTCCTTTTGCACCGGAATGCCATGCTCCTGCAATTCCAAATAAAAATGCTCCGGCCCAAATATACCGCTGAGCCGCAATGCCAGCTGCTTAGCTCCCTCGTAATCCCCCTGCATCAATAAGCGGGGAATATCTCCGGACAAGCAGGCAGACAGGGCAATCAGCCCTTCGGAATACTGCGCCAGCGTATCGTAATCGATCCTGGGCTTATAATAGTAGCCCTCCAGCCATCCCAGAGACACCAGATGCACCAAGTTTTCATACCCCTTCTGGTTCTCTGCCAGCAGCACAAAATGGCTGTATTCCCGATCCGCGCGGCCTTGCCTGTCGTGCATATTTTGCTTTGCCACATATACCTCACAGCCAAGAACCGGCGTGAGGCCGGCTGCCTTTGCTTCTTTATAAAATTCCACCGTACCGTACATCACGCCGTGATCCGTCATGGCGATGTGCGTCATACCCATTTCCTTGGCCTTGGCCATCAGATCCTTGATGCGCGCCGCCCCATCCAGCAGGCTGTACTGTGTATGTACATGTAGATGGCAAAATCTGCTCAATAGCTTACTCCTTCCTCAAACACAAATCCCAGTTCCTCGGCCAGTTGTACAAGCTTTCTCATCCGATGGTTTACGCCGGATTTCCCCATGCGCGGTTCCATAAGATCCCCCAGCTCCTCCAGCGTTGCTTCCGGATAGGCCAGGCGCGTTTCCGCCGCCATCCGCAGCGCCGGGCTCAGCGACTGAAATTTATCCTCTTTTACCAGATACCGAATACAGGCCTGCTGCTTGGCCGCGGCGGACATGGTTTTATTGATGTTCGCAGTATCGCAGTTCATCGCCCGGTTGGCCTTGTTGCGCATCTGGCGCACAATACGGGCATTTTCCATCTGCAGGATTGCATTGCTTGCCCCCATCATTGCCAGCACCTCCGCTACGCCGTCCCCCTCCTTGATATACGCCACAAACGCGTTTTTTCTCTGGACGGCGTGCGCCGAAATCCCTTCTCTCTCCAATAGGGCCAGCAGTGCCAAGCAGAGCGATTCCTCCTTCAGCGTCCACTCCAAGTGATAGGCTTTTTCCGGGTTTGTTACGCTGCCGCAGCATAGAAAGAGCCCTCGTATATAGGCGCGGCGGCAACAGGTCCGCTCCAGCCCTTTCGGCGCACCCTGCACCATGCCGTTTTCCCATACGCCGAGCCGGGCCAGCAGCCCCAGCACCGTTTCACGGCCCAGCAGACGTAAAATATAGCTGTTGCGCCGATTCAGCCTTTTGTTTTGCCGTACCAGCAGCTGTGCGCTTTGGCCTGTCATTTTCTTGCAATAGCCAAACATCCGGCGCACCAAGGCCGGATGGTCGGAAATCATCTCCAAATAAAGGCCCCTCTGCGTCAGCACTAAGCTGCCGCAGGCCTGTACCACCGCCGCCATCTCCGCACGGATACAGCCGTCATGCGCC
>CAJLPK010000023.1 GCA_905208455.1 uncultured Bacillota bacterium | reverse complement strand
CTACAAGGAACTGGCCGCCCACTGCATGGAGGACATCGACAAGGAATTTGTCAAAAAGGTGCAGCCGGGGGACATCCTCGTGGGCGGGTTGAATTTCGGCTGCGGCTCCTCGCGTGAGCATGCGCCCATCGCCATCAAGGAGGCGGGAATCAGCTGCGTGATTGCCAAGACCTTTGCCAGGATCTTTTACCGCAACGCCATCAACATCGGGCTGCCGATTTTGGAATGCCCGGCCGCGTCCGACGGCATCGAGGCGGGCGACGAGGTATCCATTGATTTTGACAGCGGCGTGATTACCAACGTCACGAAGCACCAGACCTACCAGGCGCAGGCGTTCCCGGCATTTATCAAGAAGATCATCGGCGCCAACGGCCTGTTGAAATCCATCAAAGAGGGGCAGTGACATGGAAAAGAACATAACCGTCATCAAGGGCGACGGCATCGGCCCGGAGATTGTGGCCCAGGCGATGCGGGTATTGGATAAAATCGCGGAAAAGCACGGGCATACCTTTCATTATACGGAGATTTTGGCGGGCGGCTGCGCCATCGACGCAGTGGGCAAGCCCCTGCCGGAGGAGAGCCTGGAGGCCTGCTTAAACGCCGACAGCGTGCTGCTCGGTGCGGTGGGCGGCCCGAAATGGGACCAGGTGGACCAGGCCATCCGCCCGGAAAAGGCGCTTTTGGGCATCCGCAAGGCGATGGGCCTGTATGCCAACATGCGGCCTGCCAAGCTGTTTTCCGAGCTGGCCGGCGCTTCGCCGCTGAGCGGTGAGGTGGTGGGCCGCGGCATCGATATGGTGGTGGTGCGCGAGCTCATCGGCGGCATTTACTTTGGCGACAAGGGCGTAGAGGAAGTAAACGGCGAAAAGAGCGCCTATGATGTGATGCGGTACAGCGAGCATGAAATCGAGCGCATTGCGCGCACGGCGTTTGAAACGGCGCAAAAGCGGCGGAAAAAGGTGACGAGCATTGATAAAATGAATGTGCTGTCCTCCTCGCGGCTGTGGCGCGACGTGGTGCATCGCGTGGCAGAGGAGTACCCGGACGTGGAGCTGGTGGATATGCTGGTGGACAACGCGGCCATGCAGCTGGTGCGCGATCCTTCGCAGTTTGACGTCATCGTGACGGAAAACATGTTCGGCGATATTTTAAGCGACGAGGCGAGCATGATTACCGGCTCTATCGGCATGATTCCGTCCTCCAGCCTGGGAGAAACGAAAAACGGCCTGTACGAGCCCATCCACGGCAGCGCGCCGGACATTGCGGGCAAGGACCTGGCCAACCCCATCGGCACGATTTTGGCGGCGGCGATGATGCTGAAATACTCGTTTGATATGGACAAAGAGAGCGAGGCAATCGAACATGCGGTATCCAAGGTGCTGGCGGCAGGCTACCGTACCGGCGACATCATGAGCCCGGGCAAGACGCAGGTAGGCTGTAAAGAGATGGGCGGCTTGATTGCGGAAGCGCTGTAAAATAGGCCAATAACAAAGGAGGTATTTTCATGGCAAGGACGATGGTGGAGATTCCGTTTGCAGGCGAGCAGCAGACGGTGGAAACGGCGGTGCGCGGCGTTTTGGTGGCGGATAAGTATAAGGAAATCGACTATAACGGGGAAACGGTGTGGAAGATGGGCACCGGCCTTGCAACGGCGATGCACTTTATCAAGACGGAGTATGCCGGGCAGACGCTGCGGCTGTACGGATGGGTGCAAATCGGCGTGGGGTCCGCAGGCGGCAAGGAACGCGACCTGACCGGCATGGTGGGGGCGATCCCGAAAAAGTCCGTGAAAAAGACGATGGAAAAGATCCGCGCGGTCATCTCCTAAGGCAAAGGACGGCGCATAGCCCGGGGGCGAGGGTTCCCCGGGCTGTTTTTATGCGGTGTGCCGGCGGGCAAGCGGCCCGCGGCCCCTAGTTTTTTTCGGCCGGGGGCTGGGAAAACAGCGTGGTTTATGGTACGCTAAAGGAAAGAACATTTTTGTGCGTAAGGGACAAAAAGAAGAAAGCGGGGAAAAACCATGAAGCTGGAAACCGTGGTGCTCAACCAAGAAAGAAACGTGACGCTGAGGGCGTACCTGCTGGATACGCCGGCAGACTATGAAAACATAGACAAACGGCCGGCAGTGCTGGTGCTGCCCGGCGGGGCGTACATGCGCTGCTCCAACCGCGAGGCAGAGCCGGTGGCGATGGCGTTTTTGGCGGAGGGCTACAACGCCTATATTTTGAACTATTCGGTGATGGAGCATGCCGAATTTCCCCATCCGCTGGAGGATGCGGACCAGGCCATGGCGCTGATCCGCCAAAAGGCGGAGGACTGGAACACCGACCCCGGCAAGATCGCGTCCATCGGGTTTTCGGCAGGCGGGCATTTGTCCGGCGCGATGGGCACGATGGGCAAAGAACGGCCCAACGCAATGATTTTAGGGTATCCTGTGACCATGCCGCTCCAGGGCGCGGGGCTGCCCTACCCCATCCCGGGGCTGTGCGACAAGGTAGACGCGCATACGCCGCCCGCGTTTTTGTTCGCTACGTATGAGGATCAGTTGGTGCCGGTGGAAAACACGATTCGGATGGGGCAGGCGCTCAGCGAAAAGGGCATACCGTTTGAAATGCATATTTTCCAAAAGGGCAAGCATGGGCTGGCGCTGGCCAAGCAGTTTTGCTCGGCCGGCTACCGGGAAAACATCGACGACAGCGTGGCGGCGTGGTTCCCGCTGTGCATCAGGTGGCTGGAAGCGCAGTTCCATCCCTTCCCGGCTGACCTGCAAAGCAGCATCCCGACAGCGCAGGAGGCGGGGGCATACAGCATCGACGTGCTGCTGGACAGCATGTGGAAAAATGAGGTGGTACGCGAGGCTGTGCTGACGATGATGCCCAAGCTGGAGGACCCGCTGTATGCGGATTTTGCCCGGACGTTTTATTTGAGAAAATACAACGAATACTACCCGGAAAAGCTGACAAAGGCGCAGCTTTTGGCGCTGGACGACGCGCTGAGGGCGATTCCGCTGAAATGAAAAACAGCCCGCTTGCCGGCGGGCTGTTTTTTTGCGCCAATCAGGCCTGGGCAGATACCTGGATGACGTGGACGGGGCAGGCCTGTTCTGCGTCCACGCAGGCCTCCAGACATTCCGGCGTAGGGTCCTGCTTGATGTCCGCTAAGCCGTCGTCCGCGAGGAAGAATACCGCCGGGCAGGTTTCCGCGCACAGGCCGCAGCCGATGCAGCCGCTGCGTTCAATGGTTGCTTTCATGGTTTTTATACACATCCTTTCTCGCCCTTAGTATGGACGAAGCGCACAAAAGCATACATCGGCACAGGCACGCCGTTTGCATTGATTTTTGCCGACGAATCGGCTATACTTTATCATACCTATAAAATGCAAAAAATGCCGGAACGGCCCGAAAGGGGCCGTATTTTATCATGATATAAAGGGAGAATAGCATGGCAAACTTCAAACAGGCGGTGCGCATGGGGCTAAAGGGCGTAAAGCTGGCGGTGACAAAGGGGCCGAAAACGGCATGGCGGCTGACGCGCGAGAAGACACAGCGCATGCAGGCCTGCCGCCAGATGGCGGATCTGCACATGATCTCTGACGAGGAGCGGGCGCGCCAGAAAAGCGCGCAGTTTGCAAACCCGGTGAAGATCAGCATTTTGACGCCGCTGTACAACACGCCGGAGCCGTTTTTGCGCGCGCTGATAGGCTCTCTCAAGGCGCAGACCTACCCGAACTGGGAGCTGTGCGCGGCGGACGGCAGCGACGAGGCGCACGCGTATGTGGGGCGCATCTGCCGGGAGGAGGCGGCAAAGGACCCGCGCATTGTCTACCGGCATTTGGAGGAAAACGGCGGCATTTCAGACAACACGAACGCCTGCATCCGGCTGGCATCCGGCGCGTATTTCGGGCTGCTGGACCATGACGATATGCTGCATGAAAGCGCGCTGTACGAGGTGATGCGCGCCATTGAGGAAAAGGGCGCGGATTTTATCTACACCGATGAGGTGAAGTTTGACGGGGATATTGAAAAGGCCAGCGATTTTAATTTTAAGCCGGGCTTTGGCAAGGATGAATTGCGGAGCCATAACTATATCTGCCATTTCACCTGTTACAGCCGGGCGCTTTTGGAAAGCACAGGGGCGTGGTACCGCCCTGCGTTTGACGGCAGCCAGGACCATGACATCGTGCTGCGGCTGACCGAACGGGCGCGCTGCATTGTGCATATCCCTAAGGTGCTGTATTACTGGCGCGTGCATGAGCAGTCGGTTTCGATGGATCTGAGCACCAAGCAGTACGCGGTGGACGCGGCGATCCATGCCGTGGCCGAGCAGCTGCAAAGGGCGGGGGAAAAAGGCGAGGTGCGCAGCAATTTGCCGTACCAGACCATCTACCGCGTCCGCTACGAGGTGGACAAGGCGCTGGTATCGGTCCTGCTCTATGACGCGGCGTCGCCCGAGCAGGCGCAGCGCTGTGCGGACAGGCTGGCCCGGCACACGGACTGGCGGCCGCTGGAGCTGGTATGCTACGAGCAGGCAGCGCCTGCACACTGCCCGGAGGGCGTGGCGATGAAGCTGGTATCAAAGCAGGCGCGGCTGGCGGACAGCCTGGATGAGATGGCGCGCGCGGCCGAGGGCAAGTACCTTTGCCTGTTTGCCGCGGATCTGGAGCCGGAGCAGGAGGACTGGCTCACGGAAATGGCGATGCTTTGCCAGCGGCCGGATGTGTGCGCCGTGGGGGCAAAATGCTACGATGAAGAGGACTGTGTGCTGTGCGCGGGCGTAGCGCTGGACAGCCAGGCACAGGATAAGATAAAGCCGCTGTGCCGCGGAATCCACCGCGACCAGCAGGGGTTTGAGGCGATGCTGCGCTATGTAAGGAATGTGACGGCGCTGGACGGGGCATGCTTGTTGATAAAGAAGCAGTCCTGGCAGGCGCTGGGCGGCTTTCATGCGGCGGCGGACGGCTATGAAGCGGAGGAGATCTGCCTGGCGGGCCGGGCGCAGGGCCTTTGGAACGTATGGACCCCGTTTGCAGAGTGCAGGCTGGCGGGGCAGCCGGCGGGAGGCCGGCGGGATTCCGCGGCGTTTGCACAGCGCTGGGGCCGGGAGATCCAGGAGAGGGACCCGTATTATCATCCGAACTTAAAAAAACTGGGGCTGCTGTAAGCGCCGTAGGAGGAGTAGACACATGAGCGTTTCGGAATTGGCGAAAAAGACGGTATCCACGCTGCGGGAGGAAGGCGTGGGGCGTTTGTTGGAGAAGACGAAAAACTATGTGGGGGCGAGCCTGGGCGGCCATGGGAACAAAAGCAAGGATAAGGCGTTTATGGATGTGCTGTTTATCAACGGCTGCGACAAAAGCGTGCCCCACCCGCCCAGATACCGCGTGACGCACCAAAGGGAGCAGCTCTTGGCTTATGGGATAGAATCCAATGAGGTATTCTATACGGAGCTGCAGCTGGACCAAGTGCGCCACTACCGCACGTTTGTTTTTTTCCGCTGCCCGTATACCGATACCATCGGCGCTTTTATTGAAAAAGCCAAGCAGCTCAACAAAAAGGTGTTTTTTGACATTGACGACCTGGTGGTGGATACCAAATACACCGACACCATCAAATACTTAGCCACGATGGACGAGCAGGAGCGCGCGTTGTATGACGATGGCGTGCGCCGCATGGGCCGCACGCTGCAGCTTTGCGACGGGGCCATCGTGACGACGGAGCGGCTGGCAGAGGAATTGTCGCAGTATGTGCCGGAGGTGTTCATTAACCGCAACACGGCCTCCGAAAGCATGCTGATTTTGAGCGAGGACGCGGCGTATGAACGGGATGTATTGCCGTACTTGGAAGCGGACAAGGTGCCGAAAAAGAAAAAGAAGCTGCAAAAGCGCGCCATCGCGCGGGCGGACGAGCGCAAAAAGCGCGGCGTAAGCCTGGCGTATTTTTCCGGGAGCCTGACGCACAACGACGATTTTATCCTGATCCAGCCGGCGCTGATCCGGCTGATGGAAAAATACCCCACGCTGGAGCTGCATGTGGTGGGCGAGCTGGATGTGCCCAAGGAGATGGAGCCGTACCGCAGCCGCATCGTGTCCCGTCCGTTTGTGGACTGGAAAAAGCTGCCGCAGCTCATCGCCTCCGTCGACATCAACCTAGCGCCGCTGGAGCAGAGCATCTTCAACGAGGCGAAATCTGAAAATAAATGGGTGGAGGCGGCCTTGGTGAAGGTGCCGACAGTGGCGAGCGACGTTGGCGCGTTCGCTGCGATGATTGAAAATGAAAAAACTGGTTTTTTGTGCCGGGACGAGGATCAATGGGTAGAGACGCTGAGCCGGCTCATCGAGGATGAAGCGCTGCGGCGGCGCATCGGCAGCCAGGCGTACGAATATTGCAAAAAGCACTGCGTGACGATGTATACAGGGCGGGGCCTGGCAGAGTTTTTGAAGAGCCGCCGCACGCAAAACATCGCGTTTGTGCTGCCGTCTTTGCAAATCAGCGGCGGGATCATGGTGGCGCTGCGCCATGCCACGATGCTGCAGGACGCCGGCTATGACGTGCTGCTGGTGGATAACGGCACGGCAGAGGGCTGGTGCCAGTATGAGGGGCACGAGTTTCCGGTGGTGCAGGCGAGAAATGTGCGCTTTGGCCGGCTGGATAAGGCGGTGGCGACGATGTGGGTGACGGAAGCGGTGCTGGAGGCCTATCCCAACATCGGGGACAGGTATTATCTGGTGCAGAATTTTGAGACGGATTTTTACGAGCCCAAGGTACCGCTGCGCGTGGGCGCCAACATGAGCTACTGCCCGCATGTGCCGATGCAGTTTGTCACCATCTCCAAATGGTGCCAGAGCTGGCTGGCGGAGGATTACGGGCAGCAGGCGCGCTATGCCAGAAATGGCATCGACACCAAGCAGTTTACGCCAAAAAAGCGGGACTTTTCACAGGGTAAGATCCGCATCCTCATTGAGGGGGACTGCGGCGTGTATTATAAAAACGTGGACGAGAGCTTCCGCATTGTGGACAGGCTGGACCCTGAAAAATACGAGATCTGGTACATGAGCTACAACGCCAAGCCCAAGGCGCATTATCGGGTGGATAAATTTTTGCACCAGATCCCGTATGAAAAGGTGGCGGAGGTATACCACCAATGCCATATCCTCATCAAATCCAGCTTTTTGGAGAGCTTTTCCTATCCGCCGCTGGAGATGATGGCGACGGGCGGGTTCAGCGTGGTGGTGCCAAACGGCGGCAACCAGGAATACCTGCGGGACGGCGAAAACTGCCTATTGTATCCCTGCGGGGACATTGACGCGGCCGTGGCGGCCATTGAGCGCCTTGCAAACGATGAGGCGCTGAGGGAAAAGCTGTACCAAGGCGGCCTGGAGACGGCGGAAGGCCGGAGCTGGCCGAATCTGAAAGCGGAGATCGGCAGGCTGTACGATCTGGAGCTTTCCTAAAGCTTCAAAGGGCCCCTGCGGCGGCGGGGCCTTTTTGATGGCGAAACGGCGCACGAGGGGGCCTCATAAACCGCCGTCATCGGCAGAGCGCCTGCTTTCGGCAGGAGGGGGAGAGAGATTTGGAAAGGATCAGGCATTTTTTGCACGCAAGGGCAAGGTGGATCGCTGCGGGGCTGGCTGTTGTCTGTTTGGGACTGACGGTTTACTATTTTACGGCGCAGCGGTTTGTGAGCTCGACGGTTTCTTTGACAAGGAGGCATGAGGCAACAACCTTGGGAGAAGGGGATGTGATCGAGCAGGCGGTGCAGTTTGCCGAAGGCGACTTGGCGTTGATACAGGGGAAGATACAAGTCCAGGTAGGGACATACCAGAATCAGTATAAGACAGGGACACTGACGGTGACACTGCTGGAGCAGGGGGGAAGTCCGGTGGGCCGATGCCAGAAGCAATGTGCGGAGATTTTGGATAATAGCTATGTAGGCATAGAGACGGCGGAGCTGCAGCCGGAGCATCCCTATACGATCCGCATAGAGCTGCATGGATTTGAGGATCCCGGCTTACTGGCCATTTGGACTGGGGAGCCGGTGCCGGAAACGGAGGAAGATGCGGAGAGTAAAAAGAGTGCGCTGGTTGGCACGGCGACCAAAAACGGACACGCCTTGACCGATTCGGAGGACGAGCAGCTATATGTCTCGATCAAAGGATTGGAGACGGAGAGAGGGGTTCAATGGGCGTATTATCCTCTTACGGCCCTGCTGGTTGTAGGGTCGGTATTTTGGCTGCTGCCGTCCTCCAAGGGAAAAACCGGAAAACAGGAAGGGGAGCAGGCATGATGCGTCAATTATGGAAAAGATGGAGCCATTGGATGTCGCGGCCCTGGTTTCGGTTTGGCCTGATCCCGCTCTGCCTGGCAGGGCTGGTCGTTTTGGCAGAGCTGTTTATGTTTCATGCAGGGCAGCTTTCGCTGCCAAAGGCACAGAGGAGCGAGCTGGATGCGGTACTGGAGCCTGTGAGAAGAGAGGATCTGACCGATCAGGAGCGCGGCTTTACAATGACGGAGCAGGAAAAGCAGCAAGCCAGGGAAGCCGAGCCGCAGGAGCATATCTACCGCATCTATGTAGACCAGGCGTATACCAACAAGCTGGCCGTCCGCATCAAGAATGAAGACAAAGAAAGCGGGTATGCTGCGTATACGGTCAAGTACAGGAAAAAGGGGATCAGCCAAAGTGACGGGCTGTCTGAGATCGAGACAGAGGCCATGCTGGAGCTGGAACAGGACTATACATACATTGGCGAAAGTGTTGATTTGATTTTGATAGAAACGCAAGACGCCAATACAACAGTGGTATCGGCGACGCTGGACAACCGCTTGCAGCTGAATATGCGCCGAATGCTATGTATCTATGCCGTTGTGCTGACGGCGTACTTGCTTGTGGTTTGCCGCCATACCATCGGATGCAAGATGGAGATCGGCTTTTTGATCGTAGGCTTGGCAGCCGGCCTTGTATGGGTGGTTTGCCTGCCGCCGGTAACGGTAGACCTGAGCTGGGATGACGGGATACACTTTGACAACGCCAATACCTTGAGCTATGGGGAGAACCACCTCATGTACTCTGAGGCAGAATATTTGGAGCTTGTGTTTGCCATCGATGGGGTATTTGATACGATAGAGGACCAGGAGGCGTATGTGGACTGGGTCGACGAACAGAGCCGGGATTATAGCTTGGAGAGAGAAAGCTACCGCAGCTGGGAATTGAGCGATGTAGGCTATGCCACACAAAGCCTGGGCATTTGGCTGGGCCGTGCGCTGGGGCAGCCGTTTTCCGTACAGTTCATGCTGGGGCGGATGGGAAATATGTTGCTGTTTGTAGGGGTTTGCTATCTGGCCATCAAGCTGGCGGCGCGTTTTAAGGCAGTCATTGCTACGGTAGCGCTGTTTCCCACGGTGATGAGCATGGCGTGCAACTATTCCTACGATCCGATGGTCATCGCGTTTTCGCTGCTGGGCTGCTCGCTGTTTATTGCGGAAATGTCTATGCCGGACAAGCGGATGGACTGGAAGCGCGCGGCGCTGATGCTGGCGGCATTCTGTCTGGCCAGCTTTCCCAAGGCCGTATATATCCCGATGATCCTATTGCTGCTGTTTTTGCCCAAGGCAAAGTTTGCGGACAGAAAGGCGCACATTGCCTTTAAGGTGGGCGTGGTGTTGATTTTCCTCATCATGATGTCGTCGTTTGTGGTACCGGTATTGTTTATAAAGGGCGGAGGCGATGTACGCGGAGGCAATGGGGTAAATACGGAAGCGCAGCTCAAATATATCATGAATAACCCTGTATCGTATGCCAAGGTATTGATAAAGAGCGTATCCGATGTGGCAGATAGCTTTGTGCTCGACGATACAAGAATGTTTTTGCCGTATTTATCTAAGGGATGGACGGAGCAGTCTCCGACCTATATGCTGGGGGCGCTGAACCTGGTGTCGATGGCAACGATGTTTTATGTATTGTTCTCCGACAAGTATGCCGTCAAAGGCGCCAAAGAGATAAAAGGCAGTACAAAATGGTGGATACTGGTGGCGATAGGCGGGATCGTGATCCTGATCTGGACGGCGCTGTATCTATCCTTTACGCCCGTGGCACAAGGAAGCATTGCAGGTGTACACGGCAGATATTATCTTCCCCTGTTCCTGCTGGCGGCGGCGATCTTGAGCCCGCGGCATGTGAAGAACGAAACCGACCCATCGCGGTACAATGGGATGGTGCTGGGGCTCAACGCCATGGTGTTGTTTGGATGTATATGGGTGTATTTGATCATGAGCTTTTGGCTATAAAGGCAAAAGGAAAAGCGGCCTGCAGAGGGCCGCTTTTTTCATTGCATGGATGCAAAACGCCGGGGGCTACAGCTTGATCTGGGAGCGGAGGAAAGCTAAGTATTCGGATAGCTGGTTGTATTCCTCTTCCAGCAGGGGGCCGAGATAAAGCCCTGATGTGCCGGCGGAAAGAGAATCCGAACAGCGCCCCAAAAGAAAATCGACAGGCACATCGAAATACTCTGCGACGCGCAGCACTTTTTCGACAGAAGGCGCATTGACATCCCACTTGGAGATGGAGCTTTTGGAAAAGCCAATGGTCATCTCCAGACGGTGCAGGGAGATATGCTGCTTGGCACAAAGCATTTTGATACGATTCACTAAACTCATGAGACAACGCCCCTCACGAAAAAATTTCGGAAAAAGGAGAAAGACCCTTGAAAATAAGAACAAATGTTCGTATAATATCTTTGCGGCTCAGAGTAGCAGGAACAACAAAAGAGAGTGGAGCCCGAAACCACAATGCTTTATTTTTTTCTATTTTATCATGTGTCTGGATAAGAATCAACGCAATGGAGGAGACGGGGAAAGGAAAAAAGACGGCATGGCCGTCTTTTGCCAGGGAGGCTCAAAGATACGTTTTCATTTCCTCTACATTGTCCTTTTGCATTTGCAGCAAGCGCTCTGCCAAAGAGAGCACGGGGGCGTCTGCATTTGCGTTTTGACGCAGCGCCTTGGTGATGTCGATGACGCCCATGGTATTGCCCTGCACCATCATCCCGGCAAGGTGGGAGGGGCTTTTGTCCTTGATGGTCTGGAAGTTGATCATCATGTTGGTAGAGATTTTTTCAAGGGTTTTCTGCCCCTTCAAATCGTGGTCCGCCATTTGGATGACCTGGTCGTAGATGTCCTGGTAACGGTTGCGCTGGGCGATGAGCACGGACAAAAAGGGCTTATCCTCTGCCAGCTCGATCAGGCGCTGGGTGGAATCCACACCCATCTGCGCGTTTTGGTAGATGGTATTCAAAAGGCTTGTGGTTTGGCTGGTTTGCATAGATGGTTCACCTCTGGTTTTTTTCTTAGTATGGCAGGGGAAAGGGAATTTTATACAAAAAAAGAAAGGTGAGGATGATGACGCTGGAAAAATTAAAGCAATACCGGGCCTGGCGCATTACGCTGCAGTCGATGCGCGCGGAGCTAAAGCAGCGGCAGGCGGAAATTTTGCAGATGCAGCGAGACGGGGTATTGGCCAAGGACGAGAAGGCGCAGAGACGAATGTGCGGGCTGGAAGCACAGCTAGCGCAGAGCTATTTGGACAAGGAGGCGGAGATCCGGGCTGTAGAGCAGTGGGTGGCGCGGCTGCCCGGCTTTAAGGAGGCGATTTTCCGGCTGCGGTATTTGGACGGGCTGCCGTGGGAGCAGGTGGCGCAAAAAACGGGGTATAGCGAAAAGCAGGTGTTTTGGATACAGAGAAGGACGATGGAGGAGGATGAGCAGCGGGAAAAGCAAGCGGCCGAGACCGCCTAGGCGCAGGGCCCAGGCGGTCCTTTTTTTGCATAAAAGGGGAACGAATGTTCTTATTCGTACGCCATCGTACCTGGGGCTGTGGCATGATGACCATGCGAGAAGGGAAGCGGCCGGATGAATGAAAGATACGAGCCGGCGCAGGGGGCGCAGGTGCTACCTTTGGCAAAAAGGGCGCAGGGGGCTTAGCACGAACAAAGGACCGCAACGGCGCTGAGCGGCAGCGCGGTTAAAGATAAAATCGATTGCGGAGGAGCGCGCGCATGGAGTTTCTAAAGCCGGTATTGGGAGAGGCGCTGTACGAGCAGGTGCAGGAAAAGCTAAAAGGGCAAAAGGACATCAAGCTGGCCAACCTTGCCTTGGGGCAGTATGTGGACAAGCGCAAATTCAAGGCCAAGGCGGCGGCGCTGGAAAAAGCGGAGGCGCGGATTAGGCAGCTGGAGCAGGCGCAAAGCAGCAGCCAGGCACGGGATATACAGGCGGAGCTGATCCTAGCGGCGGAGGGCCTTTTGCAAAAGGCGATAGAAGGCCTTGCCAAGCAGCGGGCATGAAAGGGAGGATGAGATGCAGACAAGCCAGACGGAAGCGCAGCAGGTGGCAGCGGCCCTGCTGGCGTACTTGAATGAGGTGGCGGTGCTGCCGGTGGAGATCGCGCTGGAGCGCACAGAGGCGAGGCCGGCGGCGGTGCTGACGATGCGCAAGGAGCCGATGCAGCGCCGCTATGATTTGGCAGGCGGGTACAGGGCGCAATGCCCGTTTGCCGTAAGCTATTGCCTAACGCCGGACAGCCAGGCACAGCGGCTGGCGGCCGTGGAGGCGCTGTGCCGGCTGGGGCAGTGGCTGGAAGCGGCCGAGCCGGAGAAGGAGGGCTTGGCGCTGGGGCCGGGGCGGCGTGCCGTGGGCTTTCAGTGGGAGGGCTTTCCGGCCATGGCCCGGACAGAAGAACAGGAAGAACGATACCAGACAGACCTTACATTGATTTATATACAGGAGGAAGCATAAATGAGCAGCTATACCATTCCCACCCCGAAGGACAGAATGATGTTTGTGGACGTGACCCCAAAGGGCGAGAGCCCGACGTATGAGCGCGTAGGCAAGGGCTTTGACAGCGCGACGCCCAGCACCAACACCCAGACCAAGGTGATGCAGTGGCTGGATGAGAAAAACGGCAGCACGGCGCTGACGACAAAATCCATCCAAAAGGCGATCAGCGGCCAGCGCGCCGTGGGCGACCCGTTCAACGACTATTTTTGCAGCATGTTTGACAAGGTAGGCGCGGACGCAGAGACCACGATGATTTTGGTGGATGCGTGGAACGAGGCAAAGGACACGCCGGGCACCTATCAGGCGAAAAAATACAATGTGGTCGTGGACTGCACCAACGATGGCGGCGGCGCTGTGGCGGACGGCCTTTTGATTGAAGGCATCATCTATGTAAACGGCGACCCGGTGGAGGGGACGTTTACAGAGGCCACCAAGACCTTTACCGAAGGAGCGGCCAAGGCATGAAGGCGTTTACCTTTAGGGATGCCAGAGTCAAGCTGAAGATTGCCGGGCATGTCTTTGAGGTGGATATGGGAAAGCGCGCGCTGCATGAGGAGTTTGCGGACTTTTCCCAGAGGGCTTTGGAGTATTCCAAGGCCCTAAAAGCCTCCAAAGACGCGAAAAAGACGCTGGAGGAGGCGACGCGCTTTATCCTGGCGAGCATTGACAGGATGCTGGGGCAGGGCGCGAGCGAGAAGATCTTTCAGGGCCGGGCCGTGGACCTGGCGGATGCAACGGATGTGGTGAATTACATTTTGCAGAGCCTGAACCAGGCGCGGGCAAGGCGCATGCAGCGGTACCAGAAGCAGGCGGAGGCGCGGCCGTGAGCCTGCTGACCTGGCCGCTGCCGGCCACGGTGGAGATTGGCGGACGGCAGGTGCCCATTCGGGCGGATTTCAGGGCGGGGCTGGCGTTTGAAAAGGCGCTGGAGGAGGAGCGCTTGAACCAGAGGCAGAGGCTGGCGCTGGCGCTTTCTGTGCTGTATGAGGAAGTGCCGGACGAGATCGGGCCGGCGGTGGACCGCGCGCTTTGGTTTTACCGATGCGGGCGGGCCATGGAGGACGGCGGCACAGCAGGCGGCGGGGCAGAGCCCATCCAGGGCGCCGGCCCCCGGATATACAGCTTTGAGGAGGATGCGCCGTATATTTATGCGGCCTTTTTAAGCCAGTATGGGCTGGATCTAACGGAGATCCCGTTTTTACACTGGTGGAAATTCAAGGCGCTGTTCAGCGCGCTGGAGGAGCGGCATGAGTTTGTCAAAATCATGCGGTATCGGAGCGTGGCGATCTCGCCCAAGATGACGGCGGAGGAACAGAAATTTTACCGGACGATGAAACGCCTGTATGCGCTGCCGGACAAAAGGAGCGAGGAAGAAAAGCAGAGGGACTTTATCAACGCATTGGCTGGGGGGCTGTAAATGGCGGAAAAAAGACGGAGGCGCGCGGCGGCGCTAAAAACGCCGGCCCGGCCCCAAAGCCCAGGCGGGAAAGGAAGGTGAAACGATGGCAAAGGAAAAGATAGAAGTACAGGTTGTGGTGGATGAATCCGCGGCGGCAAAAGGGCTAGCATCGCTGGACAGGTCGTTGGACAATATGGCGGTATCGCTTGCGATGCTGGAGGGCTCTGTTGACAGGATGAATGGAAAGCTGGATGCGCTGGCGACGACCTCGCAGGGCAGTACGGCGAGCGCGATACAGGGATTATCCGGCGACTTGGGCACGCTGCTGGGCTCTGCAAGCACACTGGCGGAGGCGTTTTCCACCTCTACAAGCGCGGCCACGGCAGCGGGCGCGGGGCTATCCGGCCTGCTGGGCCCGGCTGCGGCGGTATTCAGCGGCTTCAGCGCTTTGGTGAGCATCGGCTCTGAAGTGGTGGACTGGTTTGGCAGGATGGAAGAAAAATACCGCGGGGAAAGCGAGCTGCTCAAGGAGACCAGGGCCCAGATAGAAGAGAGCATCGCCGGGATGGACAGCCTGGCGGCGTCCAGACAGCGCAACGTGGAAAACGGGATGGCGGAGATCGCCATGACAGAGCTGCTGTATGGCAAGCTGGCGGCCATGGCGGACGCCAACGGCGTAATCTCGGCGGCAGATGCAGCGCATGCGCAGGTGCTGGCGGACCAGCTGATCCCGGCGCTGGGAGAGACGGTGCGCCTGAACGAAGACGGCTCGATGACGCTTTTGAAAAGCGCAGACGATGTAAAGACGTACCTGGAGCAGAAAAAGGCGCAGATGATGGTCGAGGCGATGGAGCCGGAAGTGAAGCATGCGATGATTGAAAGCGCCAAGCTCTACAACGCAATGATGGAAAACTCTGCAAAGATCGCGGCGAACAACGAGCAGATCAAGATAAACACCATCGCGCATGACAAGGCGGTGGCAGAGGGCAATATGGAGTTGGCGCACTCCCTGTCGATGGCCAATCTGAAGCTGACGGAGGACAACGAGGCGCGGCAGGCCAGCAATGACGAGATGCTGGCCTCCTACGAGACGTATACCGGAAAGATCAGCGAATACGACGCCAACATGACGGCGCTGATGATGGGGGATACCGAGGCAATCGTGGAGGGGCAGGCGACGCAGCTGTATGCCCAGGAGGAAGGCAATGCCAAGGTAAAGGAGCTGTATGCGCAAAGGGTCACGGATGCCCAGGGCTGCTTGGATACGCTGCATGAAATCCATGAAAAGGACGCAGTGGACCTGGGCGATACCATCTACACAGCGGCAGAGGAACGGGTGGACAGCGTCAACCAAGCGTATTTGGAACTTGGAACCTCGGCGGCCAACGGGCTGAATACCGGGATAGACGAGGCGGAGCCCGCAGTCATGGAAAACACGGCACAGATGGTAGACGGCGCTAAGGGAGCGGCAGATGCGCAGGCAGGCGGCTTTAAGAGCACCGGCAGCGAGGCGGGCGGCAGCTTCAAGCAGGGGATGGCAGAGAAGAGCCCGGAGGTCATAGAGCAAGCGCGCACAAGCTTTGAAGCGGCGGCGATGAAGGCGCATGAATCCACCTCAAAGTACAGGGAGGCTGGGCTCGGAGCGGTGGAAGGCTTTAAGGGCAGCATGGCTGAGCAGAGAGAGCAGCTGGAAACGTACGTGAAAAATTATTTTGCCGGGATGGGAGACTCGGCGAAAAAAGGAATCCAGGTAAATTCCCCGTCCAAGGTATTCCAGAAGATCGGCCTGGCCGTAGGCGAAGGGTTCCGCTTGGGCATGGAGCAGGACAAGCCCAGGGCAGAGAGGACAGTGCTGGACTATTTCCAAAAAATGATTGCAACGGTCAAGGCGGAAACAAGCAAGCTGAATTTGGAATTTGCGCTGGCGCAGGGGCTGTCCGGGGCCGGCGGCGCAGGCAGGGCGGAAACGCCGGGCAGCGTAACGCAGACCATCCACTTTAACCAGCCGGTGCAGACGCCGGCGCAGATGGCGCGGGCGCTGCGAAAGGAATCGCAGAAGCTGGCAAGGGGGGTATGCTAGATGCAGGCAAAGTATATGACGATTACGCTGGAAAGCGGCGGGCAGGCGCTGACGCTGGGCAAGGGGCAGCCGTACCGGCTGCGCTCGGTGCAGGGGCTGGAGGCGGCGCCTGCCACCATTGCCTCGGCGGGCAACGCGGGGATGCACGGCGACACGGTGACAAACGCGCGGCTGGAGGCAAGGAGCCTGGTGCTGGGCGGCACGATTGCGTATCTGGATGATTTGGAGCGGCTGCGTGAAAAGCTGGCCCGGTTCCTTTCGCCGCTGGAGGCGGGGCGCTGCACCATCGACTACTGCGGCACAAAGCGGCAGATCGAATACAGGGTAGAGGCCTTTTCCATCGACGAGATGGCCAACCTTTGGGCGCCGATGGATTTTTCCATCACGCTGTTTTGCGCCGACCCGATGCTGCGCAGCACAGACAGCTACGGGCGAAACATTGCGGCGTATTTGCCGCAGTTTGCGCTTCCGTTTTGCTGCACGGCGGAGAAAAAGAGCATCATGGGGTACCGAAAGACCAGCAACACCATTGTGCTGGACAACAACGGCGATACCGAAATCGGCATCAAGGCGGTGATCACGGCGGTGCGCGGGCCTGTGAGCGACCCTGTGCTGAAAAACGAGGACACGGGCAAAAAGGTTGGCATGAAGCTGACCATGGCGCAGGGGGATGTGCTGACGATCAGCACCCTGCCCAGGGCAAAGGAAATTCTGCTGAACGGGACAAACGCCATGATGAGGATGGACAGGGCCAGCGATTTGACGCTGGCGCTGAAGCAGGGAAGCAACCTATGGCGCTACGAGGCGGCGGACGGGCGGAGCAACATGGACGTACGGCTGTATTACACGCCGGAATACCTGGGGGTGTAGCGGATGGATCTGATGATCTTGGATGCGTCCTTTGCGCCGCTGGGCGTGGTGGATGCGTTTTTCTCGCTGCAATGGACGCGCCGCTATTACGAGGTGGGCTCGTTTGAGCTGCATACCGATATGGCGTGGTATGCGCTGCTGCGGCAGGGGCGTTATGTATACAGAAGCGACGCGGCGGAGGTAGGCGTGATCGAGGGCCTGGCCTATACACAGAGCGAGACGGAGGAGGAGCTGACGGTAAGCGGGCGGTTTTTGGAGTGCCTGTTGGAGCGCAGGGTGATCCCGCAGAGGATGGAGCTGAGCGGCACGGCAGAGCAGATCTGCCGGACGCTGGTGGACCAGATGGCCATTCACCCGTCCGAACCGGCGCGCGCCATCCCAAAGCTGGCGCTGGGGGCAAAAAAGGGCCTGGGCACGGAGACGACCTGCCAATGCGGCGGGGAGACGCTGCTGGAAAAGCTGCAGGAGCTGTGCCAATCGCAGGAATTGTCCTTTGCGCTGCGCTATGACTATGAAAACGACGAGATTTTGTTTGAGGTATGGCAGGGCAGGGACAGGACCCAGGGGCAGGAGAAAAATAGCTGGGCGGTATTTTCCAGAGGACAGGAGAACCTTTTGACCTGCGATTACAGCACGGACGAGAAGGACTACCGCAACTTTGCCTATGTGGTGGGCGAGGCGGAGGAAGGGCAGGCGGCTGTCTGCGTGACGGTGGACTGCACGGCGGGCGCAGAGCGCCGCGAGCTGTATGTAGACGCCGCGAGCGTCAAAAAAGAGGTGGACGGCGAAGCGATGACGGACGAGGCATACCGGCAGGCGCTTTGGCAAAGGGGACGGGAGGCGCTGGACGAATACCGGCGGGTGGAGGCATACAACCATGCCATCGACCCCAACGCCAACCTGCTCTATAAAACGCACTATGACCTGGGGGATATTTGCACGGTGGTCCAGGAGAAAATGGGCCTTTGGGCAGAAAAGCGCATTGAGGAGATACGCGAGGCTGTGGAGGCGGATGGGCTTTCCGTGGAGGTGACCTTCGGGGAGGACTATGTGAGCCTGGGCAAGGCGATCAGACGAGAGGGGAAAGCATGAGGAGCGGATTTTTCAATTCAACGATCACAGGCTATGACGAAGAAGGGCAGCCGATCTTTGACAGGGCGGAGGATGCTTCGTTTTTTGCCAAGTATTTCAGCCAACTGGCGGGCAACGGGGTGTTTGCCCTGCCGGCAGACGGCCTGATGGTGCAGGCCAAGGAGGGGATGGCGGTTACGGTAAAGGCGGGAACCTGCTTTATCAACGGCTATATGGGCTGGCTGGAGCAGGATAAGGCGCTGCAGATCGAGGCATGCTCGGAGACGTTTGCGCGCATTGACCGCGTTGTGGCGCGCTATGACGCCGTGCAGCGCAGCATTGACCTATATGTATCAAAGGGCACGCCGGCGGCGTCGCCTGTGCCGCCGGACATCACCCAGCAGGCGCAGGGGGATATTTACGAGCTGGCCCTGGCGGATATTCTGGTAAACCGAAACGCATCCGCCCTGCGGCAGGCGGACATCACGGACCTTAGGCTCAACGAGGCGGTATGCGGGGTGGTGGCGAGCCCGGTGACGCATTTGGAGACAGGCGCGGCCAACGCACAGCTAACAGACGCCTTCACCCAATGGTTCGAGGGCATCAAGGGCCAGCTTTCAGAGGATGCGGCAGGAAACCTGCAAAACCAGATCGACGCGCATACCGGGGATGCCGACAGGCACATTACAGCGGCGGAGCGGGCGCAATGGAACCAGGGGATAGAAAACGATTTTATCGTTGAGCAAGGGAGTTCCGGCATTTGGACCTACCGAAAATGGAACAGCGGCATCGCAGAATGCTGGGGCAATTCATCCCAAGAGATCGATTTGAACAACTACTGGGATAAACAGAGTCTTCATGTATTTGGAACAGGCCATGCAGAAGCATATCCTTTTCCGTTTATGGCGCCGCCCGTCTGTCAATTTAGAGATGTAGGATATGACGGCATGACGATACTTGTTTTGAGAGCCTCCGGCTCAGAAACCATGACGCCTACGCCGGGGCTGGTAAAGCCGCAGCCGACGCAGGAAGGGTGGCACATTGTCGTAAGCTTTTACGCGGTTGGAAGGTGGAAATAGCATGCAGCAAATCAAAAGCGGGAGCAGAGGAGAAGCCGTAGAGCTGGTACAGCAGATGCTGAATGAGAAGGGATATAGCTGCGGCACGGCAGACGGCATCTTCGGGACGAAAACAAAAAATGCCGTGGAAACATACCAAAAGGCCAAGGGCCTGTCGGTGG
>CAJLPK010000022.1 GCA_905208455.1 uncultured Bacillota bacterium | reverse complement strand
CGCTTCGCCGCCATAGGCAAGACATTGCCAGTTGTTGAAAATCAGGATGATGGAAGGCGAAAGCGACAGGCCAAACGGGGAAATGCCGGTATGCAGGATCCGGCCGCACAGCTTTTTCTCCAATTTGAAATGCTGGGGCTTGAAGTGCAGGCGGCGGTCTTTTTCACAGGCAAGCACGATCAGGCTGAGCACGGCGACGATCCCTTGGGCTGTGATGGTGGCGAGCGCCGCGCCCGCCATGCCCATTTGAAGCGGCATGATGAAGTACCAGTCCAATACGATGTTGGTGATAAGGCCCGTCACCATGATGACCATGGCCGCGATGGTCTTGCGGGAATTGCGCAAAAGCGGGGTAAGGCCTGTGCCGAAGATTTGCAGCGTGCACCCCGCAATGATGATCATCACGTATTCCGAGGCGGCTGTATGCACGGCGCCCTCCGCGCCCAGCACGCGCAAAATAGGCTCATGCAAAACCATGAAAAACGCCGTCATCAGTACGCTGGCGATGACGAGCAGCACAACGGTATTGCCCTTGGCCTTGCAGGCAGAGGGATAATCGCCCTCCCCGCGGCGGGTAGACATGATGACGGAGCCGCCGGTGCCGATGCCGGTGCCCATAGCGAGCAATACAGCGGTGATGGGCCAGGCAATGTTGATGGCGGCCAGGCCTACGTCCCCGATGGCACGGCCAATAAAAAAACCATCGACGATGGTGTAGAAGCCGGTAAGCAGCATGGTGAACATAGACGGAATGACGTACTTTAGAAACTGTTTTTCGATCGGCTTGCGATCCACAATAAAACCTCCAATGAAACTCTATTAGTCCGAAATCGTACTGATAGAGGATACCGTATTTTTGCAGGCTTGTCAAGAGGATATTAAAAAAGAATAAAGGGAGAAGAGGAAGGCTGATATAGGATAGCAGGAAAAACATAGGAAAAAAGCAAGCTTTGGCGGTGGACAGCAAAGCATAAAAAAGGCCCTGCCGAAAGACAGGGCCTTTGGTTAATGCTGCTTTTATGCCTGGAAAACAGGTGTGCCGTCCTTGATGGTGCAGAGAACCTGAAGCTGGCGCAGCTCTTCTGGCGGCACCTGGCAGGGATCGCGGTCCAAAATAACAAGGTCGGCGCGCATGCCGGGCGCCAAGGCGCCTTTATCGTGCTCTTCAAAGTATTGGTAAGCGGCATGGCAGGTGACGCCGCAAAGGGCCTGGTAGGGGTCTAGACGCTCTTTAGGGCCTAGAATACGGCCTTGCTTGGTCTGCCTGTTGACCGCACACCAAAGCGTTTCCAGCATGTCTGGCGCAATGACAGGGGTATCCTGGTGAAGGGTATAAGGGATGCCAAGGCGCGCCGCGCTTTTGGCGGGGCTGATGGATTCGGCGCGGGAGAGTCCCAGATTTTCCACATGCGTTTCGCCCCAATGATAGACATGCGCGAGAAAAAACGAAGGGATCATACCCAAACGCTTGAGGGCAGGCAGCTGGTCGCGGCGCAGGGTCTGCGCATGGATCATCACGGGCCGCAGGTCGCGGGCTGCGCCCGGATGACGGTGCAGGGCCTGGGCGTAAGCGTCTATGTATTGCTGGGCCGCCGCGTCGCCGTTGCAGTGCGCCAAAAGCTGACGGCCTTCCTGAATCGCTTTTTCACAAAAGGCAAGCACCTGCTCATCGTTATAGATGGGATAGCCGCAATCGCCGTTTTTGGCATTTTCGTAGGGGCGGCTGAGCCAGGCAGTGCGCCCCTGGGGAGAGCCATCCAAAAAGATTTTATAGCCGCCAAGCCTGAGATGGTTTTGATATTGCTCGGTGTACTGTGGATGCGCTGCCAGCAAAGAGGCATGCTCTTTCATATCCGCATAGGCGACGATGTCTAAAAAGAGAGCCTTTTTCTGAGCCAGCGCCTCCAAAAGGGCAAATTCATTTTGCTTGGTCAGCCCATCCTGCACGGTGGTGATGCCATGGGAGGCATAGACCTGCTGGGCTTTGTGCATGGCGGCAAAGAGCTGTTCTGCCGACGGCGCGGCGGCGCCTTGCGCCAGATGGATGAAGGCGTTTTCCTCCAAATAGCCGTTGGGCTCGCTGCTCCCCTCCAGCCGACCAATGCGGCCGCCCTCGGGATCGGGGGTCTGGGCGGTAATGCCCATGGCAGCCAAGGCCGCGCTGTTGACGCACCCCATATGCCCGGAAGCATGAGAGATGAGGATGGGCACGGTATCGGATACTGCATCCAGCAAATGCTTATCCGGGTGCTGTTTGCCGGGCAGATTATTGTTGTCGTAGCCAAAGCCGATGAGCCAAGCGCCGGGTTTTGTTTGGGGCAGAGCACGGCGCAGGGCCTGTGCCAGTGCTTCGTTGGAGGTACAGCTGCCAAGCGGCACAAGGTCCAGCGTGGTTGCCAGCTGGGTGATGTGGCTGTGCGAATCGATAAAGCCGGGCAGCAGGCAGCAGCCCTTTAGGTCAATGGCGGTATCGGCCCGGGAGAGGATCTCGTCGCTGCTGCCTACAGCTACGATACGGCCGTTTTCCTCTAAAAGAGCTTGGGTACAGCGCCTGTTTTGCATGGTGAGTACGGAGCCGTTGTAATAGGCTGTTTTCATGGATTCATGCTCCTTTGCAGATTCGGTTGGGTTATATACAGTATATCCTTGAAAAGGGAAAATACAACGGGATCATGCAAATCAATAAAGCGGAAAGCCTGAGCCTTCCGCTTTATCAGCCGGGGTTTTGACGCTTAGTTGACCTTTACCTTTTCCCATAGCTGGTTGTACAGGTCGGTCTTGTCGCCGAGATCCAGGTATACTTCACATTTTTCTACGACCTCCGCCGGCGGGTTATAAGCCGGGTCTGCCTTCATTTCCTCATCCATCAGCGCCAGAGCCTCCTTATTGGGCGTGGAATAGCCGATGTATTCAGAATTTTTCGCTGCGATTTCAGGTTCGCAGAGGAAGTTGATGAAGCGGTAGGCAGCCTCCATGTTTTGGCAGTCCTTGGTAACGACGATGCTGTCAAACCACATATTGCTGCCTTCCTTGGGCACGACATACGCCAGGTCCGGGTTTTCCTCCATACACAGCATGGCATCGCCGGAGTAGACGACGGACAGCGCCGCCGAGCCGCCGACCATGGCCTGCTTGATGGCATCCGTCATATACGCCTTGACCAGCGGCTTTTGGCTGGTCAGCGCCTCGGCAGCCGCTTCGATTTCCGCGTCGTTTTTGGTATTGACGGAATAGCCCAGCTTTCTCAGCGCCACGGCCATGGAATCGCGCGAGCTGTCATACATGATGATGCTGCCCTTATATTTTTCATCCCAGAGGATGTCCCAGGAATCCACCGTTTCATCTACCATCGTGGTGTTGTACATGATGCCCAGTGTACCCCAGGTGTAGGGCACGGAGTATTTGTTGTCCGGGTCATAGGCCAGGTTTTTGAAGCTGTCGTCGATGTTGGCATAGTTGGGGATCTGGGACAGGTCCAATTCTGCCAGGCGGTCCTCCTGGATGAGCTTTTCGATCATATAGTCCGAGGGGATCAGCACATCATACTGTACGCCGCCGTCCATTTTGGCCAGCATGGATTCGTTGGAATCAAAGGTATCGTATACCACATGGATATCCGGGTTTTCCTCCTCGAACTGCGCCAGCACATCCTCGTCAATGTAGTCGCCCCAGTTATAGATGCGGAGCGTGACCTGGTCGCTGCTTGGCCCGCCGCAGCCCGCGACGGCAAACAGCATGAGAAACGAAAGTGCCAGGGTGCAGACCTTCCATAGTTTTTTCATGCGTTTTTCTCCTTTCTGTTTTGCCTGCTGGAACGAACATTGATGATGACCAGCAATATCATGACGCTGACAAACATGATGGTGCTCAGCGCGTTGATTTTGGGGGACAGGCCGCGCCTTGCCATGGAATAGATGGTCATGGAAAGGTTGCTCACGTCCTGCGAGGTAAAATAGCTGATGACAAAATCGTCGATGGACAGGGTAAAGGCAAAGATAAAGCCGGTAAGGATGCCTGGCAAAATCTGCGGCAGCACGATTTTGCGCAGCGCATAGCCGGGCTTGGCGCCGAGATCCAGCGCGGCCTCATAGTGGGCGGGGTTGAGCTGCCTTAGCTTGGGCAGCACGCTGAAGATGACATACGGCAGGTTAAAGGTGATATGCGCCAAAAGCATCGTGCCATACCCTAGACGCAGCCCCAAAAACAGGAACAGCAGCATCAGGGAAATGCCCATGACGATTTCCGAGCTTAGGATCGGCACATAGGTGATGCTTTCCATCAAGCGCTGGTGCTTTTTTTTCATCCCGTCGATGCCGATGGCAGCCAGCGTGCCGATGATGGTGGCACACAGCGCGGCGATGACAGCCACGGAGATCGTGACCCACAGCGCATCCATGATGACGCTGTCCTGGAAAAGCTCAGAATACCATTTCAGGGAAAAGCCGCCCCAGCGCCCCATCGTGCGGTTGGCGTTGAAGGAAAACACGATGAGCGTTAAGATCGGCACATACAGGAACAAAAGCACCAGGCCGAGGTAGGCATATTTCAGCTTTTTATGCTTCATCGCCTGCATCATAGCAGCAGCCCTCCTTCCGCTGAGGTGCCGTCATGCCGGCGGAACAGCCACATGCTGATGAGCACCAGCACCATCATCACCAGCGACAGCGCCGCGCCGAAATGCCAGTTGCGCGTAAAGAGGAACTGGTTTTCGATGAGCTCGCCGTACATCATGACCTGGCCGCCGCCCAAAAGCCGGGAAACGGCGAAGGTGGTGGTGGCGGGGATAAACACCATCGTGATGCCGGAAACGATGCCGGGCATGCTCAGCGGCAGCTTTACCTTGCGGAATACCTGGAAGGAATTGGCCCCCAAGTCCTCGGCGGCTTCAATGAGCTGCGGCTGCATTTTGGACAGGATGGTGTAGATTGGGAGAACCATAAACGGCAGGAAATTGTATACCAGGCCGATGATGACGGCGGTGGTATTGTATAACAGCGATACGTTGCCCAGCCCTACCAGGCCCAGCAGCTTTGCAATCAGGCCGTTGGTATCCAGCAGGTTGATCCAGGCATAAGTGCGCAGCAAAAAATTCATCCACATGGGGATGATGATGAGCATCAGCATCAGGCTGCTGCGCTTAAAGTGCCGCGAAGCCAGGATGCTGGCCACGGGATAGCCGATCAAAAGGCAGATCAGGGTGGCGACCAGCGCGATCCACAGGCTGCGGACCAGAACCGTCAGGTAGGTAGGGGAAAAGACCTGCGCCAGGTTTTCCAGAGAAAAGGAAACAGACGCGCCGTCGGAGGTGGTGCAGGCATAGTACAGCACGATAAAGATAGGCACAAGGATGAACAGCGCCATCCAGACCTGATACGGCAAAGCATAACGGCTGCGTTTCATTCGTCGTCCTCCTCCTGCTCGGCTAGATACTGCTCCTCCTGCTCGGCGGCCAGCGGCTCATCGGAGCGCTTCATGACATGGATGGCGTCGGGGTCCAAGTAAATGCCGACGGTTTCGCCTACGCCGACAGCGTCGGTGGTTTGCACCATCCATTCCATGCCGTCCGCATCCTCCAGGGTGATTTCGTAATGCACGCCCATAAAGATGATATTTTTCACGGTACAGGTCAGCATTCCCTTTTCCACGGGCACGATATCGACATCTTCCGGACGGACGACGACCTCTACCTCTTCATTGGGGGCAAAGCCTGCGTCCAGGCAGGGGAAATCATACCCGCGGAACCGGCACAGGTAATCCTTGAGCATCACGCCGGGCGTGATGTTGGATTCACCGATGAAATCCGCGACAAAGGAATTGGCCGGCTCGTTGTAGATATCCACTGGCGTGCCGATCTGCTGGATTTCGCCGCGGCTCATGACGACGATGGTGTCGCTCATGGTCAGCGCTTCCTCCTGGTCGTGGGTCACATAGATAAAGGTGATGCCGCTTTGCTGCTGCATACGCTTGAGCTCGGACTGCATTTCCTTGCGCATCTTTAGATCCAGCGCGGCCAACGGCTCATCCAAAAGCAGCACCTCGGGGTCGTTGACCAGGGCGCGGGCGATGGCCACGCGCTGCTGCTGCCCGCCGGAGAGCGATTCCGGCCAGCGCTTTTCAAAGCCGGATAGGCCGACGAGCTCCAGCATTTCCGGCACGCGCTTTTGGATCTCCTTTTTATCGCGCTTTTTGATATTCAGCCCGAAGGCTACGTTGTCGTATACGTTCATATGCGGAAACAGGGAATATTTCTGGAACACGGTATTCACCCGCCGCTGGTAGGGCGGCACCTCGTTGATGCGCTTGCCCTCAAAGAGCAGATCGCCGCTGTCCGCGTGCTCAAACCCGGCGATGATGCGCAGCATGGTGGTCTTGCCGCAGCCGGAAGGGCCTAGAAGCGTAAGAAACTCATGGCGGCGGACATAGAGGCTAATATCGCCCAGCGCAACCTCCCCGTCAAAGGTCTTTCGGATATGGTTCAGTTCAATCAGTCGTTCCGCCATGGCGGCCGTTCCCCCTTTATAGATCAAAAATTCGGCGGGTCCGTGACCCACAATATCTTCGCTTCGCTTTTGCCCCGGTTGGCAAGGCTGTGCGGCCGGGTCGGGGCAAAATAAAAGGAATCGCCCTTTTTCAGCTTGTGCTTGGCGCCGCCTATGGTCAAAAGCACGCTGCCGGAAAGCACATAGCCGAACTCCTCGCCCTCGTGCGGATCGTCCTCATAGGAACGGCCGCCGGGCTGCAGGGTCAAAACGATAGGTTCCATGCGGTTTTTCTGCGCATTGGGCACCAGCCAGCAGGTGGTGCTCCCGGCTTCCTCGTCTATTTTGGTAAACATATCGTCCGGCTTAAAGACAACCTGCTCCGGCTCCAGGTCGCTGAAAAAATGTGCGAGGTCCGTGCCCAGGCAGGAAAGCACATCCACCAGCGTAGCGATGGAGGGCGAGGTCAAATCGCGTTCCAACTGCGAGATAAAGCCCTTGGAAAGCTCGGCGCGGTCTGCCAATTCCTCCTGGGTCAGGCCGTACATCATGCGGAGCTCTTTGATTTTTTGGCCTAGCTGCATGTTTGGTCCCTCCTTTTGGATGGGGTGGGTCCGAATTAAAGTTTTATAAACTTTTTGTTTAGTGTTGCTTAACTTCAGGCTGAGATACATTAAAGCACAAACCAGCCCGGGCGTCAAGACATAAAAATGCCTTACTTTAGACAAACTTTCTATACGGCGCAGAATTGCATGAAAATGGCAAAAAGGGTATCATGAAAGAAATGGAAAAGATAGGAAAGATGCAAGATGAAAAAAACAGCGAAGGGCCTGCTGGCCGTCCTGCTGGGCTGCCTGCTGGCGGCGGGCTGCACACAGGCGCCGGCGCAGAACTCGGCGACGCCCTTGCCGACGCAGGATACCACGCATAAGGAATATCAAAACTATATGACGATGACCACGCTGAAGTACCCGGCCGGCTGGGAGTACCAGGATCCGGATGACGACCAGGATTCACAGATGACAGCGTATTTTGACATCGACGGCGGCACATCGGTGATCCAGTTCCTGTTTTTAACGGAGGAGGAAAAGCAGTCCAACGTCTATATGCAGCAGCTGGATATCGACGACATTGCGCAGGAGGAAGCCAAGGCCGGGCCGTATGAAGGGCTGCTTTTGAGCGGCACCAACGGCGCGGACAAGATCTCGGTGTTCCAGGGCTATCGCAGCTGGTACGATACCGGGCTGTACTGTATGCTGCGGGTGTATATCAACTCCACCACCGAGGACAGCGACGACCTGTATGAAATCATGATGGATATTTTGGAATCCACCTCGGTGTACGAGGAGGAAGCGCAGGAGATCCAGCAGTGGGCCGAGCAGGATTTTACCGAGGAATACGGCATCAAGCTCTCCATTCCCTCCGATTGGTATATCAACCCGGAATACTATTCCGAGCTGCCCACTCTGGTGCTGAATTTTGAGGTGGCCAAGGGAAACAACACCATCATGGTGGAATACGGTACCGAGGATAAAGAAGGGTATCAGCAGCTGCTGGATTCAGCCAAGCGCTTTGCCACCCAGCAGTGCATCAACGGCACATACACCCAAAAGGGCAATACCACGGAGATCAGCGGCGTTTATGAAGGGCGGCTGGCGTATGCCAAAATAGAAAAGAAAAAGACGGCAGAGGGCAAGATCAAATACCTGATGATCTCCTATCAGCTGCGGCCTGAACTGCAAAAGGCGTACGAGGATGCCATTTTGCAGATGGAACAGTCTATTGTACTGCAATAACCGGGCGTTCTACGGGTATACTAAACAAAACAACCATAAGCCCGGGGCCGGGGCCCCGGAAAGACATAGAAAGAGCTTTGCTGCAAAGGAGAGAAATACTATGAGAGATCCGCGACAAGAGACATTGGCCAAAAACCTGATTCGCAATGCCGTGAACCTGCAAAAGGGGGAAAAGGTATGGATCAATATGACGGCGTACGACCCTGCTATGGTGACGGCGCTGGTGGAGGAAGCCTACGCTGCGGGCGGCTATCCGTTCGTGGTGCTGAGCGACCCGAAGATCGAGCGCAAGCTGATGCAGGGCATGACGGAGGAGCAGGCCAAAATCATGGCGGAGCTGGATAAGGCCAAGATGGAAAAAATGGATGCGTACATCGCCATCCGCAACGCTGAAAACATCTTTGAGTCGGTGGACGTGCCGCAGGATATTTCCGCCATGTACAACCGCGTATACAGCCAGCCGGTGCACATGGAAACGCGCCTGCCCAAGACCAAGTGGGTGGTGCTGCGCTATCCGTCTCCCAGCATGGCGCAGCAGGCGCAGATGAGCACCGAGGCGTTTGAGGACTTCTATTTCTCCGTGTGCAATTTGGACTACAACAAAATGTCCCAAGCCATGGACCCGCTCAAGGCGCTGATGGAGAAAACGGACAAGGTACAGATCAAAGGGCCGGGCACCGACTTGGCCTTTTCCATCAAGGGCATCGGGGCGATGAAGTGCGACGGGGAAAAGAACATCCCGGACGGCGAAATCTACACCGCGCCCGTTCTGGACAGCGTAAACGGCGTCATCACCTACAACACGCCGTCGATGGTGCAGGGCTTCAAGTATGAAAACGTCAGCTTTACCTTTGAAAACGGCAAGATCGTGAAGGCCACAGCCAACGACACAGACCGCATCAACCATTACCTGGATACCGATGAAGGTGCGCGGTATATCGGGGAATTTGCCATCGGCGTGAACCCCAACATCAACAACGCCATCTGCGATATTTTGTTTGATGAGAAAATTGCCGGCAGCATCCATTTTACCCCCGGCAATTCCTACGACGATGTGGGCAACGGCAACGTATCCGCCATCCACTGGGATCTGGTGCTCATCCAAACGCCGGCATACGGCGGCGGGGAAATCTGGTTCGACGATGTGCTGATCCGCAAGGACGGCCGCTTTGTGCTGCCCGAGCTGGACGGCTTGAATCCGGAAAACCTGCGCTGAAAGGGAGGAACAAACCGATGAGAGACCCCAGAATCGATAAATTGGCGGAAATGCTGGTCACTTATTCCATGGGCGTGCAAAAGGGCGACCATGTGGCAATGAATCTTTTGAATCCCGTCCCGGCGTTTGCCGAGGCCGCCATCGAGCAGGTCTACAAGGCCGGAGCCCTGCCGTTTGTGCAGATCACAAACTCCGAGGTCAGCCGCGCTGTCAACCGCGGCATGGACGAAGCCATGGCAAAGCTGCAAAGCGAATTTCTCTGCCAGCGCATGGATAAAATGGACTGCGCGCTGTACTGCTATGTAGACCATAACGCCTATGAATCCAGCGACGTGCCCAGCCAGACACAGGCCATGATGAGCCGCCTGATCTCAAAGCCGCTGGATGATGTGATGCGCAAGCATAAAAACCGTTGGGCGCTTTTGCAGTGGCCCACCGAAGAGGCGGCGCAAAAGGCGGAAATGAGCACCGAAGCGTTTGAGGACTTTTTCTTTGACGTATGCTGCGTGGATTACAAGGCCATGGGCGAGGCGATGAAGCCCTTGGTGCAGCGGATGGAGCAGACGGACAAGGTGCATCTCAAAGGTCCCGGCACAGACCTGGCCTTTTCCATCAAGGGCATCCCGGCCGTGCCGTGCGACGGGCACTTCAACATCCCGGACGGCGAAATCTACACCGCGCCGGTCAAGGACAGCCTCAACGGCGTCATCACCTTCAATACGCCCAGCGTAGAGGACGGCTTTAAGTTTGAAAATATCGTGCTGACCTTTGAAAACGGAAAATGCGTGGACGCCAAGGCCAACAACACCAAGCGCATCAACGAAATTTTGGATACCGACGCGGGCGCGCGGTTTGTCGGCGAGTTTGCCCTGGGCGTAAACCCCAAGATCAAAAAGCCGATGTGCGATACGCTGTTTGACGAAAAGATCGCAGGCTCGGTGCACTTTGCGCTGGGGGCCTGCTACGATGAGGCGCCCAACGGCAACGCCTCTGCCATCCACTGGGACCTGGTGCTCATCCAAACGCCGGAATACGGCGGCGGGGAGCTGTGGTTCGACGACGTGCTGGTCCGCAAGGACGGGGATTTTGTTTTGCCGGAGCTTTTTGCGCTGAATCCTGAAAAATAAGGAAATTTGCACGGGAACATGCTTGCATGTTAGGGAAAACTTTGATAACATAATATGCGTATGAACATGTTTTGTTAGGTTTTTTCAAAACCTAGAAATCTAAAATCTCCAAGGAGGCACTCATTATGGCAGTGAAAGTTGGTATCAATGGGTTTGGCCGCATTGGCCGTATGGTATTCCGTGCGGCGATGACCAAACCGGAAATCGAAATCGTAGGCGTAAACGATCCGTTCATCGATCCGGATTACATGGTGTACATGCTCAAGTATGACTCTGTACACGGCAAGTTCAACGGCGAAGTATCCGCCAAGGACGGCAAGTTGGTCGTAAACGGCAAAGAAATCGTCGTATTCAACTGCATGGATCCCAAAGACATCGATTGGAAATCCTGCGGCGCTGAGTACATTGTAGAGTCCACCGGCGTGTTCACCACCACCGAAAAGGCTTCTGCCCACTTCAACGGCGGCGCGAAGAAGGTTGTTATCTCTGCGCCCAGCTCTGATGCGCCGATGTTCGTTATGGGTGTAAACCATGAAACCTATAACAAGGACATGAAGGTCATCTCCAACGCTTCCTGTACCACGAACTGCTTGGCTCCTCTGGCCAAAGTGCTGAATGATAAATTCGGCCTGGTAGAAGGCTTGATGACCACCGTGCATGCCACCACCGGCACCCAGAAGACGGTAGACGGCCCGTCCAAGAAGGACTGGCGCGGCGGCCGTGCGAACATGGGCAACATCATCCCGTCTTCCACCGGCGCTGCCAAAGCGGTTGGCAAGGTAATCCCGGAACTCAACGGCAAGCTGACCGGTATGTCCATGCGTGTTCCGACCCTGGACGTTTCCGTGGTCGACCTGACCTGCCGTCTGGCCAAGGATGTTACCTATGATGAAGTCTGCGCGGCGATGAAAGAAGCCAGCGAAGGCGAACTGAAGGGCATCATGGGCTACACCGAGGATGCGGTCGTTTCCACCGATTTCACCGGCGATCCCCGCACCTCCATCTTCGATGCCAAGGCTGGTATCGCGCTGACCGGCAACTTCATGAAGCTGGTTTCCTGGTATGACAACGAATGGGGCTACAGCAACAAGCTGTGCGACCTGCTGCTGCATGCCGCGAAGGTTGATGCTCAATAATCGGGCTTCCGATGCAAAAGGCCTTGCCATATGGCAAGGCCTTTTATTTTATCATCCAATCAAAAGTATGCCTTTCAAAGCGCATTCCAGCGATTGCCTTAACTGGGTGAAATAGGAAAGCCCCCCTCACAGGATTATTCGATGCCCCGATGCTCATTCCTTATGGGCGGCGGAAGCAGGATGAAAAAGGGGGCTGCCTGGTACGCGGGGCCTGGGCCGTTGCGCTGCGCTTTGACTGGGCGGGGGCGTTTTTGGCAGCAAGATGAGCATGAAATTCAAATATCATGATGCGATTATTTATATTTTCAGTGAATCTGTACGACAAAGAGAAAAAAGGAGGCCGCGGCCTCCTTTTTGATAGGCGTTTGCTCAAAGAACGGTTTCCATCTCGAATTTTTCCCAGGGGATATTGACCTCGGCGCCATGGTTGATGATGTCGTCGATATGCAGCAGCAGCGGGAACTCATCGGCTGTTGTCAGCCCGCGCTCAATGAGCCTGCGCACCGCGCGGGCCGTGCGGGTAGAGATGACGACGGATTCCAGCGTGATGCCGCTGAGCTGGGCCATGGCATCGTCAAAGGAAACGCCGCGGCCCAGCAGCGTACCGATCTTGCGGGTACGCCCGCCAAAGATGGTAACATACAAATCGCCAACGCCGTATACGATGTTGTCGTCATGCCCGCCGATGAGCTTGAGCAGGCGGCGCATTTCACGGATGGATTGGGCGAACAGGGCCGCTTGGGAATTGTAGTGCAGCGTGCCGCCTACGCCCTCGATGCGCTCAGACAGCCCGACGGCCAGGGAAACAGCCAGCGCATAGGCGTTTTTCATGGCCACGGCACATTCCACGCCGGTGACATCCGTGGATAGGCAGATGTGGTAGTAATCCGTTTCAAAAATGGCCTTGAGACGGCGCAGCACCTCGATATCCGGCCCGCAGAAGGCTACCAGCGTGGGGTCATGGTCTGCCAGCTCATAGCTGGTGCAGGGGCCGCCTACGGCGTTGAGGCACAGCTTTTTATCGCCCAGGCGCTGGGCATAGAGGTGGGGGAAGGAGATCATAGTACCGTCCTCCAGATCCTGCATGCCCTTGGTGATGGAAAGGACGGGCAGCGTTTCAGGCACTTTGGGCAGAATGTTTTCCGCAAACCAGTCCACGCCAAAGCTGCTGACGCCGCCGACCAAGACGTCTGCGCCCTGCATGGCCTCTTCCAGCTGCTCGATTTGGTAGAACTGGAAGCCCTCCGGGAAGGGGCGCTTTAGGGTGAGGTGTGTATTGGTTTTTCTGGCATGGTCGATGATTTCGCGGTCCAGATGGGTGCCGACCAAACGGACCTCATGCCCGTTTTCCCGGGCGGGGAACCCGATGGCCGACCCCATCATACCGGCGCCAACGATGGTGATGATGCTCATTGCAATGCTCCTCTCCAGGGCAGGCTTCTGCCCTTATACGTTTGGCTCTTTATTTACAGTGTAACGTGAATAGAAGCGTTTTTCAATCGCTGTACAAGCTTTGGCGGCAGAAAATTGGATTGTGAAGGGGAATGCTGGTATAATTCAAACAAAGGACATTTTGCAGGGGGCAGCCTGCACAAAGCGACAAAAAAGGAGGGCAGCGCCATGCCGCAGCGATTTGAGCTTCATTTTGAGCCCCGAAAGGGATGGATGAACGACCCGAACGGACTGATCTACTACCAGGGCCAATACCACGCCTTTTTTCAGCACAATCCCCATGAGCCTGTGTGGGGGCCGATGCACTGGGGGCATGCGGTCAGCCAGGATTTGGTGCACTGGGACGAACTGCCCATTGCACTGTTTCCCGACCAGCCGTATGAGGATGACAAAGGGTGCTTTTCCGGCTCTGCGGTGGAGCGGGACGGCGTTTTGTACCTGTTTTATACGGCGGTATCCAAAAAGCTGGGCCAAACGCAGTGCGTGGCGGTCAGCCGGGACGGCAGGACCTTTGAAAAGTATGCGGGGAACCCCATCATCGCAGCGCCGCCGGCGGAGGGCAGCTATGATTTCCGTGATCCCAAGGTCGTAGAGCTGGAGGGGAAAACATATATGGTATGCGGATCCGGCAAGGAGGGGGTCGGGAAAATCCTTTTGTATGAACAAGGGAGGGATTTATTTACCTGGCGCTATGCCGGCGTATTGTACGAAAGCAGCGAATACGGCAGGGTCTTGGAGTGCCCGGACCTGTTCAAGCTGGGGGATACCTATGTGCTGATGTTTTCCCAGATGAAGGTGGCCTCCGATGCCGTTGTCGTGCTGACAGGCCGGTTTGACGGACGGAAATTTACGCCGGAGGCCGTATACAAGCCGGAGGCAGGCCCGCAGTTTTATGCGCCGCAGACTTTTTTGGCGCCGGATGGGCGGCGCATCGCCATCGGCTGGATGTATAACTGGGGCAGGCCGTTGGACCAGGGCGCGCAAAGCGCCGGGGCGCTGAGCCTGGCCCGGGAGGTAACGCTGGAAAAAGGCAGGATACGCTTTGCGCCGGCCCGGGAGGCAGCGCCGCTGCTGCAAAAGGAGGACCCTTATGTACGCATTGCCCCGGACAGCGTAGAGATCACCTGCCGGACCGAGATGCCGCTGTGCTATCAGGGCCGTGTGCAGCAGGTTCAGATTTTACGGGATACCAAGAGCATCGAGGTATTCATCAACGGCGGCGAAAAGAATTTTTCCGTATGGTTCGCCAGGTAAAAAGAAAGGGCGGGGCATTGACAGGCCGCCGGTAAATTGGGTACGCTACAAGGAGCATAAGACGCCTGGATTAGGGCGCAGAATTATAGGAGGGGTAAACATGCAAGTGCCGAAGCATACGCTGGCAAACGGCGTAGAGATCCCGATGATCGGGTTTGGAACGTGGAAGCTGAAGGGGCAGCAGTGCACAGACCTGGTGCGCTATGCCATTGAGACGGGGTATCGCAGCATCGATACCGCGGCGGCCTATGAGAATGAGGAATTTGTGGGGCAGGGGCTCAGGGACAGCGGCCTGAAGCGAGAAGAATTGTTTGTGACCACCAAGCTGAGGAACCGTTACCATGGCTATGACACCACGCTGTATGGGTTTGAAGAAAGCATGAAAAAGCTGGGGCTGGAGTATGCAGACCTGTATCTGATCCATTGGCCGGGAGAGGATATGTATCTGCCGACGTGGAAGGCGTTTGTTCGTTTGTACGAGGAAAAGCGCATCCGGGCCATCGGCGTTAGCAACTTTTATCCGCAGCATATGGATGTGCTGTATCAGGAAACCGGCGTAATGCCGGTGGTGGACCAAATTGAAACGCATCCGTACCTGCATCAAAACGTGGTCATTGATTATTGCCGCAAGCACAACATCTTTGTAGAGGCGTGGAGCCCGCTGATGGTGGGCGGCGAAGCCATGCGCGATCCCGTCATCGTGGAGATCGCGGAAAAGCACGGGAAATCCCCGGCGCAGACGATTTTACGCTGGCATACGCAAAACGGCTTTGCCGTGATTCCCAAATCCGCCAACGAAGGCAGAATCAAGGAGAATCTCAATATCTTTGACTTTACCTTGACGGAGGAAGAAATGGCGGCGATGAACGCGCTGACCAAAAAGAACATCCGGGTGGGCGATGACCCGCTGACCTATCGGTTCAAACTGCTGGCGCAGCTCAAGGAGGAAGGCCTGGTATAACCAGGGCATACGGGATGAATCGGGAAGATTGGGTTGAATATATCCGGGAGACCTACGGGGTGCTGCCGGAATACCCATGGCAGCGCTATCCGCAGGATGCGGTATTTCGCCATCCGGAAAACAGGAAGTGGTTTGCGCTGCTGATGCGGGTAAACAAAGCAAAGCTCGGGCTGAAGGGAAACGGCACAGCCGATGTGCTTACGCTGAAGGCGGACCCTGCGATGGTAGGCTCCTTGTGCCGGGAAGAGGGGATCTTTCCCGGCTACCACATGAACAAGGCAAATTGGGTTACGATATGGCTGGGCGGCATGGTGCCCAAGCAGCAGATAGAAGCCTTGCTGGAAATGAGCTTTCAAAAGACGATGCCGAAAAATAGAAACAAACAAAGGAGCGCTCCTTGATAGGGGCGCTCCTTTGCTGCGGCGGAGATATTTAGAAATCGCGGGGACACCGTAAAAACCGGAGGGCAATCTTGCGGACCAGATCAATGGGGAGCACAGCCAGCGCCAGGAGGAAGGTGATTCCCAGCTCGGAAGAAGGCAGGGGCGTGGTGCGGAACAATGCGCCGCCATAATAGATGAACAGCAGCTGCAATACCGTGACCGCTGCCATGATGACGACAAAGGCCGGGTTTTTCCAGAGATGGGAGAGCAGGTTGATGCGGTGTGTACGGGCATTGAAGCTGTTGAGCACGCCGCAAAAAACAAACAGCGAGAAAAACGCGGTTAAAAAATACAGTGGGTTTGTTTGGTATTGAAACAGGCTGCGGATGGTCTCGGATTTTAAGAAGAAAAGGCACAGCGCTACGGTAAACAGCCCGGTGACGACGATTTGGTTGACCATATAGCGGTTGAGAATGGGCTCGTCGCGGCGCTTTGGGGGCTCTTTCATATAATCCTTCAGCGGCGCTTCGCCGGCAAAGGCCAGGCCGCCCAGCGTATCCATGATCATATTGATCCACAGCATCTGCACAACGGTGACCGGCGTATCTACCCCCACCATCGGCCCCAGGATGGAAACGCCGACAGCACAGAGGTTCATCGTCAGCTGGAACACGATGAATTTCCGGATGCTTTTGAAAATGGTGCGGCCATACAGAACGGCCTTGGCAATGGAGGCAAAGTTGTCGTCCAGGATGACAATATCGCCGGCTTCCTTGGCTACCTCGGTGCCGGAGCCCATGGCAAAGCCGACATCGGCCCTTTTAAGGGCGGGCGCATCGTTGATGCCGTCACCCGTCATCCCGGCTACCAAGCCGCTTTCCTGGGCAAGGCGTACCAGCCTGCTTTTATCCGACGGCAGGGCGCGGGCCACCACGCGCAGGGCATGGAGCCGGCGCTTCAGCTCAGCATCAGAGAGCTGGGCCATTTCCTCGCTGGTCATCACAGCGTAGGAGGGGCTGCCCTGTAAAAGCCCGCACTGGCGTGCGATGGTTTGGGCCGTCAGCTTGTTGTCCCCGGTAATCATAACGACCTGGATGCCGGCCTTTTGCACCTGCTGTACGGCTTTGCGCGCTTCCGGGCGCACCTGGTCGCGGATGGATACCAGGCCAATGAGCGTCAGCCCCGCCGGGATGGCGCCTTTCTGTACCGCGTGCGGAGCAACCGCCAGCGCCAGCACACGCTCCCCGTTTTGCGTCATTTGGGCCAGCTGCCGCTCCAGCAGGGCTTTGTCTGCAAGCGGCACAATGGCGCCGTTTTCTGCATAGCCGTGCGTGCAGTGCGCCAGCAGCTTTTCCGGGGCGCCCTTGATCAGGTGCAGCGTCCCGTCTGCCTGCACGCTGGCGGCGGAAAATTTGGCTGCGCTGTCAAACGGTACCTTGGCCAGTACGCGGGCCTGTGTCTGCGCAGGCAGCACATATTCCAAGATGGCGCGGTCGGTGGCGTTGCCGCCCAGCGGACGGCCGTCGGAAACCTCGCTGGCAGTATTGTACAGCCCCTGCAGAGAGACAAGGCGGTGCAGCGCTGGGGCCTGTTTCAGCTTTCGCATGGAATCATAGGCCTTCCCCTGCGCAGTATAAAAATGCGTGACCTGCAGGCGGCCGCGGGTCAAAGTGCCGGTTTTGTCTGTGAAGAGGATGTTTAGGCTGCCGGAGGTCTCGATGCCCACCAGCTTTCGCACCAGCACATGGTCGCGCATCATACGCAGCATATTGGAGGAAAGCACGACGGTGATCATCATGGGAAGCCCTTCGGGGACGGCGACGACAACGATGCTGATGGATAGCGTCAGCGCGTGCATCAGATGGCCGATCAATACGGGAAAATCCGTTAACACCGGCCAGATGCCGGCAAGGCGCATGCCGCCTTCCGTCCAAATGGAGAGAAAAAAATCGGCGGCAAAGACCAAAATGGCGGCCAGGTATCCCAGCCGGCTGATGATGCGCGTCAAACCGTTCAAGCGCACCTTGAGCGGGCTTTCCCTCGTTTCCTCCTGCATTTGCTGCGCCATATCGCCGTAAAAGGTTTGGCTTCCGACACGCCCTACCTGGAGGACCCCTTCGCCGGAGGTAATGATGCTGCCGCGGAACAGCTGGCCCCGGTTGGAAAGATCCCAGCGGGTAGAAGCGGCGCGCTGCGGCTGTTTGCGGATCTCCTTGCTTTCGCCGTTGAGAGCAGATTGATCCACATAGACCGTCCCGGAGAGCAGCACGCCGTCCGCAGGCACACGCTCGCCGGCCTGCAGGCGGACCACATCGCCGATTACCAGCTGAGAGATGGGCAGCGAAATCAGTACGCCGTCCCGCATCACGCGCGCCTCGATGCGGTCCGCATCCTCCTGCATTTTGCGGAAGGCGGATTCGCTGCCATATTCGGAAATGGTAGAGACCAGGGTCGCCAGTGCAATGGCAATGGCGATGCCCAGGGTCTCAAACCAGTTTTGGTTGCGGAAAAGGAAGATGATGTTGACGGCCAGCGCCAGCAAAAGGATCTTGATGACGGGATCGCCGAAATTGGCCAGCAGCTTGGCAAAGAAACCGGCCCTTTTTTGTGACTCCAGTTCATTGTTGCCGTGCCGGCGGTAGGAAGCGTCCACCTGCTCCTTTGTCAGCCCGCGCACTGTCGCGTTTGCGTGGATGGATTCCATGCGTCCTCCTCCTTTGGGGTAGTGTCTTTTGTTTTGGTTTACTATATGAGGACATCCGCATGGTTTAGAACCATAAATACGCCATATATAGACATGGTGAATCGCGGGTTTTCATTGCCAAATGCAGGAGAGCGTGCTATAATATTTTACATCGTATGTACCTGTAGCTCAGTTGGATAGAGCGTCAGACTCCGACTCTGAAGGCCGCTGGTTCGACTCCAGTCAGGTACACCAGAAAAAACCCAGGAACAATGCGGCTTTCCTGGGTTTTTATTTTTTTGTTGTTTTAGGGTTAGGGCACTAAAAATACAAAATACAGCGGTATTTTACAGAATGAATCGGGGGGCGGAACGAAAACTCTTGCCGAGACAAAAGCATATACGCCGCAAATGCTTGTCATCGTGATTTAGAAGGATCCTCCAGATTACAAGCCGTTCGGGGAAGGCCTGCTATGCGTCCACAGGCGCACATGGATTTTGCGGTATGTTGGATGCCAGGCTGCCAAAAACAGTGGTTGACTTTCAAAAAGTGAGCCGATATACTGAAATAAGTTAGTTATTACTAACCAAGAAGATATTTTCATTCGGCCGCCCATACGGCCGAAAATCTATTGCACAGGGAAGGATCTATCGATATGGCGACAAGACGAGGACCTAGATTCAAAGAATGCCGCAGGCTGGGCGTGAACGTGTGCGGACACCCAAAGGCCATGAAAAGGGCGGGGGCCCCTGCCTTTGCCAAGCGGCGCAAGGTTTCAGAGTATAGCATGCAGCTGACGGAAAAGCAGAAGATTAAAGCCTATTACGGCATCTTTGAAAAGCAGCTGCTGCGCTACTACAATATGGCGCAAAAGCGGCCGGGGAAAACGGGCGATAACCTGTTTGAGATTTTGGAATGCAGGCTGGATAATCTCGTATACCGCATCGGCTTTGCCAACTCCATCCGCCTGGCAAGGCAGATGGTGACGCATGGGCACGTACTGGTCAACGGGAAAAAAATCAACATTCCCTCCTATACAGTCCAGGTAGGGGATGTGATCACGCTCAAGGAGAAGTCTGCCAAAAATGAGATTTGGCGGGAAAACTTTTATAATATGGGGAGCTTTTCCCTGCCGTATATCCAGAAGGATACCGAGCATTTCTGCGGCAGCCTGCTGCGCCTGCCAAAGCGGGAAGAGGTCCCTGTGCAGGTGGACGATCAAATGGTCGTAGAGCTGTTCTCCAGGTAAATGCCATGGCAGACAGCCGCTACCGCCTGCTTTCCTATTGGGAATGGGCGCTGAAGGAAAGAGATATTTGGCAGGGCTTTTTGGAGGAACCCGGCAAAGCGGAGTGCCCCATTTTGCTAAATTGTGCGCTGATAGAGCCGCGGCGCGGCCTAGTGGACAATAATTGGGC
>CAJLPK010000021.1 GCA_905208455.1 uncultured Bacillota bacterium | reverse complement strand
CCGGCCCTTTTTTAGCGTGTACGGAAAAGGGTTGACATCCGGGGACAAAGCGGGTATGATACAACAAAGCAACAAAGTAGCGTATTAGCATAATAAAGTGAGGAACGAAATGAAGACGGTCAAAGTGCAGGTGCCGGAAGGCGTGCGGGATGTAACGGGGCAGGAGGCCTATGCCAAGCGTGCCTTGGAGCAAAGGCTGCAAACGATGTTTGTGCGCAGCGGGTTTGAAGAGATCATCACCCCTTCGCTGGAATATGCAGAGCTGTTTGAAGGGGAGGTCGGAAGCCTGCGGCAGGATCGTATGATCCGCTTGTTTGAGCAGGACGGAAAAATGATGACGCTGCGGCCGGATTTTACCATGCCGGCGGCCAGGGTCGTCAGCTCGCGTACCAAGCAGGCGGAAGGGCCGATCCGCGTTTTTTACCGCGGCAATGCCTTTGGCTTGGAGCATGATTACGGCCAGCAGCGGCGGGAATTTTCCCAGGTAGGCGCAGAGCTGATGGGAAATTCCGGATTATCCGGCGATGCGGAAATGCTTGCGCTGGCGGCGCAGGGCATGACGGAGCTTGGCTTTGCCAATTTTGTATTGGACATAGGGCATGTAGGGATTTTTCATTGCCTTGCCAAGCAGGCAGGCTTCAGCCAGGCAGAAGCAGAGACGCTGCGCGGCATGCTGGATGAAAAAAACGCCATGGAGGCACGCGCCTTTTTACAGCAGCTTGGCGTATTGAAGGAGATCCAGCAGCAATGCTTATCGCTCATCGAGCTGTATGGCGGCGCAGAGGTACTGGAAAAGGCGGAGGAAATCTTTTACCAGCCCTGCTACCAGCCCGTATTGAAGGAGCTGAGGATGCTGGCGTCTTTTTTACAGCAGATGGGATATGGCAACAGTATCACATTTGATCTTGGGCTGCTGCCTGGGTTTGAATATTACAACGGCCTGGTGTTTCGCGGGCTGGGCGCCGGCGTAGGCAGCCCGATCATTTCCGGCGGGCGGTATGACGGCGTGCTGGCCCAGTTTGGCAGGCCCATGCAGGCGGTAGGGTTTGCCATCCATATGGAGCAGGCGATGGCGGCGCTGAAAGCGGGCGGCGCGTGGCCCGCTATGCCAAAGGCGGACCTTGTTGTCGGGGCGGCAGAGGGCTGCTTTGCCGAGGCTGTATCTCTGGCCCGGGCAAAGCGTGCAGAGGGGCAGCGTGTGATTTTAAGCTATCAAACGGACCAGCGCGCGGTACAGGTGCAGGCTGACAAAGAGGGCGCACAGGCGGTCTTTTTACAAGGGAAAGAGGAGGCAGCGCAATGAAACAACTGAAAGTGGCGCTTGCAAAAGGCCGTTTGGCGGACAAAGCCATTGCGCTTTTCGGCAAAGCAGGCTACGATGTATCTGGCCTGGTAGAGGACAGCCGGATGCTGATTTTTGAAAATAAGGAGCTTTCCTTTTTGATGGTAAAGCCGACGGACGTGCCGGTGTATGTGGAGCATGGCGTGGCGGATTTCGGCATTTGCGGTAAGGATACGCTGCTGGAAAGCGGGGCGCACATCTATGAGATGATGGACCTGGGCTACGGCAAATGCAAGCTGTCCCTGGCAGGAAGGCCGGAAACGGATACCCGGCAGTCCGGCTTGAAGGTAGCGACGAAATACACGCATTTTGCCAAGGAGTTTTTCCGTAAACGAGGGCAGGCGGTGGAGATCATCCCGCTGTACGGCTCGGTGGAGCTGGGCCCCATCACAGGGCTGTCGGATATCATTTTGGATATTGTGGAAAGCGGGAAAACACTGAAAGAAAACGGGCTGGTTGTGTTGGAGGACATCGTGCCCATCAGCGCGCGGTTGGTCGTGAACCGCGTAAGCTTAAAATTGAATGCGCCGTTCATGCAGCAGTTTATCAAAAATGTGCAGGCGGCGTTGGAGGGCGAAGCATGATTTATCAGGGAAAAGGGGGGGCGGCCCAAGTGCTTGCCAACCTCAGAAAACGCGCAGAGGGCGATATGGCAGAGGTGGAGGCCAGGGTCAAAGAGATTTTGGCGGATGTGCAGGCACGCGGGGATCAGGCGCTGGCAGAGTACGCCTTGAAATTCGACGAGACTGATTATACAAAAACGCCGCTGGTCGTTGGGGAAGAAGAAATACGGGAGGCTTATGAGGAGGTAGATGCAAAAACGCTGGCCGCTCTCCGGCTTTGCGCCAACAATGTACGGAAGTATCATGAAAAACAGCGGGAAAAGGGATATTGCATCCAGGAGCCCGGCATTTGCCTGGAACAGCTTGTGCTGCCGCTGGACAGCGTAGGGCTGTATGCGCCGGGCGGCACGGCAGCATACCCTTCCAGCGTGATTATGAATGCAGTGCCGGCCAAGATTGCAGGGGTAGGCAAATTATGCCTGGCGACCCCTGCCAAGCACGGTGTACTGCCGCCCTTGACATTGGTAGCAGCCAAGGAAAGCGGTGTAGATAGGATCTTCCGCATGGGCGGCGCACAGGCCATAGCAGCCTTTGCCTACGGCACGGAGACGGTACCGCAGGTGAATAAGATCACAGGCCCTGGCAACAGCTATGTAGCCATGGCAAAAAAAGCGGTGGTCGGCACGGTAGGGATCGATTCTATCGCGGGGCCGAGCGAGGTGCTGGTCATTGCAGACGAAACGGCAAACCCGGTGTTTGTAGCGGCGGATATGCTGGCCCAGGCCGAGCATGACGAACGCGCCGCCGCGCTGTGCGTCACGGATTCGCTGTCCCTGGCCCGGCGTGTACAGGATGAGGTAAAGCGGCAGTGCGCGATGCTCAAGCGCAACCAGACAGCGCGGGCCTCCATAGATAGCTACGGAGCCATTGTGGTGCTGGAGGACCTCCCGGCCTGCGTGCAGTTTGCCAACGACGCAGCGCCGGAGCATTTGGAGATATTGACGGCAGACCCGCGGGCGCTGCTGCCCGGCATCCGCCATGCAGGCGGCGTATTTTTGGGCGCTTATGCCCCCGAAGCGCTGGGCGATTATTTGGCAGGCACCAACCATGTGCTGCCCACGGGCGGCACGGCAAAGTACGCTTCCCCGTTGGGCGTATATGATTTTTGCCGGCGGATGAGCGTGCTGGAATACGATGCGCCGCGCCTGCAAGCCGTAGTCAATGAGATTGTGCAGATGGCGGATACAGAGGGCCTGCAGGCGCATGCCCAATCTGCGCTGGTGCGTTTTTAAGGAGGGAAGAGTGATGGAACGATTTGGCGTTGCCAGCCGGAAAACCGGCGAAACAGACGTAGAAACTTCGATTTTGATCGATGGGGAAGGGCTGGCCAGCCTTTCCACCGGCATTGGCTTTTTTGACCACATGCTGAACCTTTTGGCAAAACATGGCCTATTTGACATCAATGTGGATTGCAAGGGGGATTTGGAGGTGGATGCGCACCACAGCGTAGAGGATGTGGGCATCTGCCTTGGCCAGGCTATCAGAAAGGCGCTGGGCAGCAAAGCAGGCATCAAGCGGTATGGCAATTTTACCGTTGTGATGGATGAGGCGCTGGCCACGGTAAACTTGGATGTAAGCGGACGCCCGTTTTTGAAATTCGACGCGCCGTTTGTAGGCACAAGGTGCGGGGCGTTTGATGTGCAGTTAACGGAAGAATTTTTCCGCGGCGTGGCCATGGAGGGCGGCTTGACGCTGCATATGAAGGTGGAATACGGCAAAAACGACCATCACATGATCGAGGCGCTGTTCAAGGCCTTTGCCAGAGCGCTGGATATGGCCACGCAGATGGACGGCCGGTTTGACGGGGTGCCCAGCACCAAAGGGGTGCTGTGATGATCGTATATCCCGCCATAGACATACGGAATGGAAAATGCGTGCGTTTGCTGCAAGGCGCCTTTGATCAAGAAACGGTATATAGCGACGACCCGGTGGCTATGGCGCAGCAGCTGGTGCAAAAGGGGGCGCAATGGATCCATGTAGTGGATCTGGACGGCGCCAGAACAGGCGTTGCCTCCAACCTGCCCATCATCCAAGCGATGGTAAAGCTGGGTGCGAAGATCGAACTGGGCGGCGGCATCCGCAGCAAGCAAGACTTTACGCAGCGCATGGAGTGCGGCGTGGCGCGCTGTGTGCTGGGCACAGCAGCCATTGAAGACCCGGCGCTGGTGCGCTGGGCTGCCAAGACATACCCGGGCCGTGTTGCCGTGGGGATAGACGCCAAAAACGGAAAGGTAGCGGTGAAGGGCTGGGAGGAACAGAGCACGCTGACGCCGCTGGAGGTTGCCAAGCAGGCTGCGGAGGCAGGGGTGCGCACTGTGATTTATACGGAGATCGCCAACGACGGCATGCAGAATGGCCCGGACATCGCTGGCAGTGTGCGATTGATGGAGCAGTCCGGGCTGGAGGTCATCGTATCCGGTGGCGTCGGCTGCTTAGAGGATGTATCCCGTGTGAAAAAAGCGGGGTTGCCCGGCGTTATCATTGGAAAAGCCATGTATGATGGAAGGCTGGAAATCGAACGGGCGTTACAAATGCAGGAGGAAGACACGATGTTTTCGCAAGAACAAGTGAAATACAACGAGCAGGGCCTGGTGCCCGTCATCGCACAGGATGTGCAGACCGGCGCAGTTTTGATGCAGGCCTACATGAATCAAGAAGCGTTGTCATTGACGCTGGAAAAAGGGCATATGGTATATTGGAGCAGGTCGCGGCAGGAGCTTTGGGAAAAAGGCGCGACCAGCGGCCAAATACAGGAGCTTATTTCTCTGACGGCGGACTGCGACGGCGACTGCCTGCTGGCCCAGGTGGTGCAAAAGGGCGGCGGAGCGTGCCATACCGGCGCATACAGTTGCTTTTTCAACGAGATGACCGCGGCAAAGCAGGAGGTTGGCAGCGCCAATGTGCTGTACGAGGTGGACGCCGTCATCAAAGACCGCAGAGAGCATCCTGTGGAAGGGAGCTATACCAACTACCTTTTCACAAAAGGCATTGATAAGATCCTGAAAAAAGTAGGCGAGGAAAGCGCCGAAACCATCATTGCAGCGAAAAACAACGCGCCGGATGAAATCATCTATGAAACCAGCGATTTGTTTTACCATGTTTTGGTCATGCTGCAGGATAGGGGCGTAGCGCTGAATGAGATCTTCAAGGAATTGAAACGCCGCCGATAAATTTTCTCAAAAGTGAAAATTAGCCTTGACAATTATGGCGACCCTAAGGTATAATCATCAAGCGTCAAAAGGACGGGAATGGGAGCATAGCTCAGCTGGGAGAGCACTTGCCTTACAAGCAAGGGGTCACTGGTTCGAACCCAGTTGTTCCCACCAAATGGCCCGGTAGTTCAGATGGTTAGAATGCCAGCCTGTCACGCTGGAGGTCGTGGGTTCGAAACCCATCCGGGTCGCCATTTGCCTTGGTAGCTCAGTCGGTAGAGCAGTAGACTGAAAATCTACGTGTCGGTGGTTCGATTCCGCCCCAAGGCACCAGGTATGCGGTAGTAGCTCAGTGGTAGAGTGCCACCTTGCCAAGGTGGATGTCGCGAGTTCGAATCTCGTCTACCGCTCCAATTCCTTTTTGGCGCCATAGCCAAGTGGTAAGGCAGAGGTCTGCAAAACCTTTATCCCCAGTTCGAGTCTGGGTGGCGCCTCCAGAGGCATTGTCCAGTTGGGGTCGATGCCAAAAAAGCCCGTAGGAACGGGCTTTTTTTGTGTCTAAAAGCAGGCTTTTCCCAATGGGGAGAAGCGCAGGCATGAAAATAAGAAAAGCCGGTGCTGGGGGTGGAAAAGTATTCGTTGACATTTGCTGGGAAAAAGAGTATAAATGACATTGGTTAGAGTAGTCTAACCAATTTTATTCACATGATGTTAGCCAAGGCTAACTATAAGGAGGGAGCAACTTGCAGCATATTAGATGCATGCGATGGATGAGTATTTTTTTGGCGGTATGCATGATGTTTTCCATAGCGGGCTTTCCGGCCGGCGCATCGGCAGCAGGCGTAACGATCAAAGATACTGATCTAACGACAGAGTCCAAAAGCGTAACGGTAAACCTTTCACAGGTGCCGTCGCTGGGCGTTATCAAAATCATTGAACTAGATGCAGGGGAAACCTATAAGAGCGAAGATCTGTTTTCATATACAGAATTATATTTCTCAGCCTTTTATAACACCCCGTTTCATACAGGGGACAATACTTTAACGCTTGCCAAGACGCCGACTGCCGGCAAAAAGGTGATGGCGGTTGTGCGGGACAGCAGCAACGATGACATACAGGAATTTGTCTCCAACGCCGTAACTGTAAAGGACCCTTCCGGTACAGAGGAGAAAACCCCGGAAGAGATCCTTGAAAACACGAAGGTCCAGCTTATGAAAAATGGGGAGCCGAGGACGGAACCCTTTAAGCAGGAGGAAAATTCTGTGGATGTCAGCGTACAGTTGGACGATACGGTGCCAAACTGCTATCTGACAATTTTTGCTTATGCAGGCAATACGAGCTTTGATCCCGACTCTTCACAGAATATTCGCTTATGGCAGGAGAAGGTCACAGACGGATACACGCAGACCTGTGTATTTTCGGCGGATCAGCTGCCTTTGAAGGCCGGCTATAAGATCATTGCTTGTCTAAATGTGCCCGTAGGAGAGGACAATACCGGCGATGTATTTTACCGCCCTTCTGTCTCGCAGGCTTTGGAGGTGGTGGATGAATCCGGGCAAGGCTTCCAAGACTATGTTTATCCGGATGTGAGCATTGACGAAACGACACTGGAGGCTGGCGCTACCTCCCTGCATATCAGCCTGACGGGAGATGAGCGGCTGTTCCAGGCAGCCAGAGAGAAAAAGACCAGCATCACATGCGTTGTAGCGCAGTACCCGGATGGCGATGATTTTGATTTTGAGAGCGAGGCTCAGATTTCCCTGACCTCACCCTTAGAAGCAACGGAAGCCTTCCAAGGGAAAGAGATCCGGCTCAGCGAACCGCTGAGGGCGGGGTACCGCGTGCGTGCAGTGGTATATTGGACGCAGAATCCGGACATTTTCCTGACAAAGGGGAACGATTACGAAGCAGTATTCAATCGGCCGGACGATTCGGTGCTTGTTGCCGGCTCTGGTGCGCAGACGGCGCCCGCAGCAGAGATCGAGGGATCGGTGGGGGTTGATGACGACAGCATCCGCGTAAATGTATCTGGCAGCGTCCCCGAGGAAGCAGTGCTTCTCTTAAAGGCATACGACGCGCAGACGACGGAGTTTTTGACAAATGAGGGCACGCCGGTGGCGGTGAAGCCTGCTTTAACAGCGGGTACGCATACCCTGACGCCGAATGAAGGTTCTCTGGAGGCAGGGAAGAAGCTGGTTGCCTTTATCCTCAGCGGGGGAGCCCCCATAGCTCAATCCCAGCCGGTAATTGTACAGGCTGCGGTTCCCTTTGTCATTACGCCGCCGGAGATCCTGACAACCGATACGACGCAGGCGCAATTCCAGGTGTATAGCAAGGATGCCGGCATTACCAACATCAACATAGCAAAGCTTTGCAAAGTGGATGATGAGGGAAACGCGGATACCGATCATGTGCTGGATACTCAATATGGGAATCCGCCCGGCCCGATTTCTTTTCAGATTCCAAAGGGCGCGCTAAAGGCGGGGGACAAGCTCTGCCTGGTGCTGACCTATATGGACGGTACGGAGATCGCCACCTATACCAGCCAGGCATTTCCTGTCATGGCGGCGGTAGCAGAAAACAGCTTGGCCCTCCAGGAAACGGAGTTTACTACACAATCCACACAAGCAAGCGTGGTGGTTTCGGGATGTGATGCATTCATCGGAGGTCGGCTGATTTTGACGGTGGGGCCGGCGGACAACGTCGATGATGCCGACAGCCGCACACAGCTGGCCAGCGTTCCCTTCACAGGAGAGGGCGTCTATACGCTTTCCTTCAGCAGTAAAAGCTTGAAAGCGGGACAAACGATTTTACCGCACCTGTATATTTATGATGCTGAGGATGACACAACAGCCTATCAATACGGCGCGCCTGTCCTCATTAAGGCTGATGCGGGCCAAACCGTGGAACCTAAAGTAGAAATCGCAACGGATACCATTACGGCAGACCGCACGGATCTGTGGGCGATGGTGAATTTTGACAGCACGCTGACGGGTACGCTGACACTCTACACATATACAGGAACAGACTTTGATGTGTCTGCGGCAAAAGAGATCTACACCGGGGCTGTTTTGCCGAGTGAAAGCAGCCAGCGTATCACCTTTGGCAGCGGAAAGCTTACCGCCGGGCAGCATTTGATCGCTGTACTCAGTCTGTCGGACGGAAGCCAGATACAGTCTCAGCCGAAAACGATTCAGGCTGCGCCCGAAAAGGAAAAGCCGAAGGCTGAGATTTTAGACAAGCAGATTACCGCAGGAGACACCTATTTGAGGGCGGCGCTTACCTTTGATGCCGCTGGCGCAGACAATGCATCCTACGCACTGTATCAGTTTACAGGAGAGACCCTGGATACCAATACGGCCGTGCGTCTAAGCGGGGGGAGCCTGTATCGAGGTGAAACAAATAAGTCGATTTATCTTGGCAGCGGGAAATTGGTTGTCGGGGCCAAGCTTCAGCTTGTGCTCACGGTAGACGGCGTAGAGGCCATGTCCAATGTGGTGACGGTTTCTCCGTCTCCTGACTGGGGCACGCCGTATGCAGCATTCGATGTTGCAGCTGTCAAGGCGGATGCAGACGGCATTGACGTAACCATTGATTACTCGGACGAGTACCTTAGCCTGGGCGATGACTTTTATTGCGATGTAACGATCTATCAGTTTTCCTCTGCCTATACGGATGAGGAATTTGAAGAAAATGAGCTATGGGAAAACTATAACCTTGTCACGCGCGTGGGGCAGGTAAATTCCAGCAATGGCGCACAGACAAAAGGCCATATTACGGTGCCGGTACGGGAGGAGGTTACGCTGAATCCGGGCGACAGGCTGATTATCAAGCTGCGTTTGCCGCATACGGAATGGGATGGAGAAGAGGTGGACTATCTTTCCGTTTCTGTCCCGGTGATAGCGGCTGAGGACGAGATTCCTTCGTATAAAGTGGTTTTGTACAATCTGGACAACGACAGTGCGCGGGGATACCGTGTGCGAAAGATCCTGGAGGACCTGGGGATTCCGGCAGAGACGATGAACAACGCGCATTTGAACGAGTCCGTGGGTTACCTGGCGGGCCTGGAAGGATATGAGGCAGCGACAGAACCCTATACGGGCCAGGGATATGATACGGAGTTTATGCTCTTATGCAATTTGCCGGAATCTTTATTGGACCGCTTTTTGGATGCCATGATGGAAAACGGACTGCGCATTGACCATAAAGCGGTGGTAACAGAATACAATCGGGAAGCGCTATTCTATGAGCTGATCGCAGACATCGAAGAGGAGCATGATGTTTTTCAGGCGCTGCTGGCTTTGGACGACCTGGTAAGCGAATCGGAAAAGCTGTCCGAGGATCTTTATGGCGCTTCCCCTTATTGGAAGGATTTTCAACAAGCGCTTGCCAAGGCCGATGCAGTGTTAAAAACCTATGAGCCGACATTGGATCAGCTGCAGACGGCATACAATGAGCTAAAAACGCAATACCTTCTGGTTACAGGCATGGAGGAAATCACAGGGCTCCCTGTAATAGACATCGAAAAAGATGCAGACGGTACCTACACCCTGACGGCAAGAATAAAGAATGGTGACGAGGATGCGAAATACCAATTCCTATGGAGCAATGGCGTGATAGGCGATACCGTTACGGGCGTTGCAGCGGACAAACTGATTGGGACCACGCTGACGGTCACAGCAGAACAAAGATTCGGAGAGCTGAGCACACAGCTGCAGGTACCGGATGCGCCGGCTGCGGCAATCACCGCTCAGCAGGATGCACTGGAAATACGCTGGCCTGCCGCAGCGGAAAGGGACAATCAGCCTGCGCCGACGGAATACGTGCTTTCTGTTTATCAGGGAGAAACGCTGGTACAGACCATTTCCGTAGACGGCCATGCATCTGGGACTGTCGTAGAGGGGCTGAAGGAGGACACTGCTTATACAGTGAAGCTGTATGCGCTCAGCCCTGTGGGGCGCAGCGATATAGCGGCTTTTGACGCCAAAACGCTTGCCGCAGGCACGGAGGCCCCTGAAAAGGAGACGCCTGGGATGCAGGGAAGCACGCCGCAGGACAGCGGGACAGAACAAACTCGCACGGAAAACCAAAACGGAGCGCCTCAAACAGGCGACCGCAGCAATGCCTTATTCTGGCTATTTACCGCTATGGCTTGCATAGCCGGGACAGCCGGCATCAAGACGGCAAGGAGAAAAAGCGGGCAAAACAAATAAAGCAGCATGATAAAAGGAGGGAACGGCTAGGCCGTTCCCTCCTTTGGTATATACGCCGTTTCAGCGTTGCTTGTAAATCGCATAAGGCCGCCCGGTTACAGCCTAAGCCCTTTTACGTCCTTGATGCGCGAAAGAATGATGTTACAGCTGCTGCGGACCACCCCAGGCAGCGGGTCGATGACCTCACGAATCAACATTTCCATCTCTTCGCCAGAGGATGCTATGGCATGCACATGCAGTTTATTCTGCCCAGTCACCCGGTAAATCTGGGTAATGGTGTCGTTCTGCGCTAAATTCTCTATAACGGGCGGCAAAGCATCCGGCAATGTTTCGATTTCAAAATAAGCGGAAACAGCGCCGCTGATTTTCTGCGGATTGATGATGGTGGTGTATTCTTCGATGATGCCGCGGCGTTCCAGCGCTTGGATACGCGCCTTTACAGCAACACGGGAAATGCCGACTTTATCCCCAATATCAGAATAGGACATCCGGGCATTGCGGATCAAAAGCTGCACGATCTTTTGGTCCAACGTATCCAGGCCATCTAAAAACATAGCGCGTCCCCCCTTTCTTTGGCTATCCCCATTATAGAGAAATCAATGAACATTCGCAATCCAAAGCTTGACGCAATGCTGATATTTTCATACAATATTTACAAAAAGAAAGATTTATATTTCGTTTAGAAAGGAATGGCGCGGCGTGAAAGGAGATTTGACCCAGGGCCCTGTTGTGAAGACCATGCTTCGGTTTGCTGTACCGATGATTTTGGGCAACCTATTGCAGCAATGCTATAATATCGCGGATACCTTGATCGTGGGCCGTTTTTTGGGGCCGGATGCCTTGGCGGCGGTAGGCTCTGCGTTTACATTGATGACCTTCCTGACCTCTATTTTATTGGGCCTCTGCATGGGAAGCGGCGCTGTATTTTCCATTCGTTTCGGGCAAAGGGATATGGAAAGCCTCAAAGAGGGCATGTGTACCTCCTTTGCGCTCATTGCCTGTCTCACTTGCATCCTCAATGCCTTGGTGTTTATAGGCACGGATTGGCTGCTTGTCTTTTTGCAGGTGCCGCTGCAGATACAAGGCTTGATGCGTTCCTATCTTACCGTGATTTTCTGCGGCATCTTTGCTACATTTTTGTATAATTACTTCGCCTGTCTTTTAAGGGCCGTGGGAAATGCCACAGCACCGCTGGCCTTCCTGGCCCTGTCTGCGCTGCTCAATATTGGCTTGGACCTATGGTTTGTCCTGGGGCTTGGGCGCGGGGTAGCGGGCGCGGCAGAGGCAACGGTGATAGCGCAATCTATATCCGGCTTGGGCATTGCAGCGTATACGTGGCTCAAATGCCCGCAGCTGCATGTGCATAAAAGGCACTGGCGCATCCGCTGGGCCAGTGTACGGGAAATTGCCAGCTTTTCTGTGCTGACCTGTGTGCAGCAATCCATCATGAATCTGGGGATCTTGATGGTGCAGGGGCTGGTCAACAGCTTTGGTACGACGGTTATGGCAGCCTTTGCAGCTGCTGTAAAAATCGACTCGTTTGCCTATATGCCGGTACAGGACTTTGGCAATGCATTTTCCACCTTTATTGCGCAAAATTATGGGGCGCAGAAGCAGGAACGGATTCGGGAGGGCTTAAAAGGAGCGATTTGGACGGCGTTGGCATTTTGCCTTTTGATTTCGGCCGCCGTCTGGATTCTGGCGCGCCCGTTGATGCTGTTGTTTGTCGACGCAGGGGAAACGGCCATTCTATCGGAAGGCATCCGCTATCTACATATAGAGGGAGCCTTTTACTGTGGCATTGGCTGCCTGTTTTTGCTCTACGGCCTGTATAGAGCAGTGGGCCGGCCTGGCATGTCGGTCGTACTTACCATCATTTCACTGGGCACGCGGGTCGCATTGGCCTATTTGCTGTCTGCGGCGCCCGGTGTCGGCGTAGCTGGGATTTGGTGGTCGGTACCGATTGGGTGGTTTCTGGCAGACGCAGTGGGCCTTATCTATTACTGGAAGCGAAGGCAATGCCTATTGCCTTCGAGATAAGCCAAAATGATGCAAATAATTTACCATGCCGCGGTTGAGGGATAGGAGTGATCTTGATATAATCAGAAAAACAAGGGAAGGAGGCCGAACGCATGGAAAAAATATTGCACCGATTCCGTCTGCCGATCAGCGTAGGGCTGGCATTTTGTACTGCGTTTGCCTTGGCCTTCGGACAAGTCATTTTGCTGAATCCATCGGATTATTCTGCTGCGAATATCCTGACCCCTTTGATTACCGCCGCCTTGGCCCTGCTTTTTTATCATGCACTCCCTTTGATGCGGGAGCGAAGATTGTGTATCATAGGCTTTTGTACGGCCTTGCTGTTTGCGGCTTTTTATACCATCGGCCAGATGTACGGCGGCGAACAGCCGGAAACGCATCAGACCTTGCGGACTGCCTGCGCGTTCATCGGCATGTGGCTGGTGTTCTTTGGTCTCATTCTATGCCTGTTTTCCATACGCTCTAAAAAGGAAGAAAACGCGGTAAAGGGGAGACAAACGCCTGGAACGGGCCTGTGGGAAAGACTATGCGCCTTGCCGCGCAAAAAGCAGTTTTTGTGGCTGTATGGGGTTCTTTTGCTGTGCTATGTGCCGGCGTTTTTAGCCAATTACCCCGGGCTCTTGTCCTTTGATGGGCCGACACAGGTGTACCAGATCCTGTACCAGCATCTATTGTCCGCGGCCAATCCGCTGCTGAGCAATCTTCTGATCGGCGGCAGCGTATGGCTGGGGCACGCAATATTTGGCAGCTATAATGCCGGCTTAGCCTTATATTCCTGCATACAGGTCGCTTGTGTAACAGCGGCATTTGCCTATACGCTGTGCTTTATGATTCGGTTCCGCGTGCCAAAGCCGGTCGTGTTGCTGTCAGCATTGTTTTTTGCCTTCAATCCGTTTTTCCACGTATTTGTTTTTACTACGATCAAGGAAAATCTGTTTGGCGCAGCGTTATTGATGCTGTTTTTATTCACTGTGGACTTGCTTATTTGTCCGGAAGATTTTTTCAAGAGCAGGGCGCTGCAGGTGCGGTATGCAGTGATGGCGCTGTTGATGTGCCTGCTGCGTAACCAGGGGATCTTTCTGCTGATATTGATGATCCCGTTTGTGGTATGGGCGGTCAAGATCAAGAAAATTCGTCTGGCCGGGCTCTGCTTATCGGTGGTAGCTGTGTACTATGCGCTCACTGGGCCGCTGAGCACGATGCTCCAGGTAGAGCATGTCAGCTATGTGGATGCTTTCGGGGTTCCTATCCAGCAGGTGGCACGCGTGATGAATCAGAGCCCGGAGCGCGTATCGGATGAACAAAAGAGCATTCTTTATGAGATCATCGCGCCGGATGCCTTTGAGGACTACAATCCCTTTACGGCGGATGATATCAAATCGCAGATCAACCTGCCAGTGTTATATGAAAATCCAAGCCGCTACCTTGGCGTGTATTTTGAGATCGGCCTGCACAATCTAAGAGCGTATGCAGACGCATTTTTTACCATGTGTTATCCATACCTGTATCCCGGCATCCACTGCTATTACCAACCACGGGCCTATGGAGTTCATTTTGAATCCATCAATATCTTTAAGATTCATAAACAAAGCTTGTTTCCAGCGTACCAGGGCCTATTGGAGGGGCTGATAGATGAAGGGAAAATTTACAGAATCCCGATTTTATCCCTCTGTGCAGATTTGGCCTTTCCGATCTGGAGCCTAATCCTGGTAGGGGCCTATGCCCTTTACAAGCGCAGGGTCAGAAAACTGGCGCCCCTGGTGCTTTTTGTGGCGTTTTGGTTGTCGCTGCTGCTAGGCCCCGTAGCGCTGAGCCGGTATGCGGTGCCGATGATCATGGCCCTGCCTGCCATTTGGTCTTTGCTGTTTGTGAAAGAGGAGACGTCGTTAGAACTAAGCATAGAAAAACAGCCCTGATTCATCAGGGCTGTTTTTGCTTAAAACATAGATAGCTGCTTGCCTGTACCGGGCCGCGGTGCCTGGGCTGCGCCAAAACAGAGAAACTCCCTGGGAAGCAGAGGAAGAAAGGGAGACAGCGGATCAGGACAGAGCAAATATAGCTGTTCTTTGGCGCGCGTCATGCCTACATAGAACAGACGGCGCTCCTCCTCTTCATCATAGCGGCCCTTTGGCGGGACCAGCGGCAGCACGCCCTGCTGTATCCCGCATAGGAACACAACAGGAAACTCCAGCCCCTTAGCGCCGTGCAGCGTCATCAGCGAAACGGATTCGGCAGAATAGGCTGCGCCGCCTGCGCGGGTAATATCGCCTTCGCTGCCAAAGGAAAGGGCGTGAAGAAAGGCGGCAGCGTTGGCATGGCCCAGCGCTGCGGCGCGCAGCATGGCCAATGCATCGCTTTGGCCAAGGAGCGGGATCAGCGCATCCAGCAGCGCCGCAGGCTTTGCCTTGGCAGCTTTAGGGGATTGCGCCTCCATCAGCGATGCCAGATGGGAAAGCCCCAGAGCCTGCAAGGCAGCATGTAGAGAGGCATGGTCTGCAATGGGGGCCAGCGCACGAAACTGCGCCGGCGAGATCCCCAAAGCCATAAGGCAGGTTTGCAGGCTGAAGCGGTCTTCCGGGCGAAGCAGCAGGCGCAGATAGGACAACGCCGCGCGTACATCGCTTTCGTTCAGATATGATTCCCGGCCGCTGACCGTATAGGGAATGCCCTCCGTTTTCAAACAATGCTCGATTTGCTGTGCCTGGCGGTGTGTCCGATACAGAACAGCAATATCGCCAAACCCATAGGCAGCCTGCCCGGGCGCCTGGCGGTGGGCTTCCAGCATGCCGATCCCGCCAATCAGCTGATTGATGCGCTTGGCTGTATACAGTGCCTGGGCAAATTCATCCTTGGCCTGCAAAACCTGCACCTTGCCCATAGAAGGACGGTTCGCATGCAGGTAGCTGCTTTTGTGGTGTACGATGGGCAGGGCAGTGGATAGGATCTCCGGAGCAGAGCGGTAGTTTTCAGATAGATGCACGCTATGCAGGGCAGGGTGGTCGCCGGCAAACCGTGCAAAGCACTGCGCGCTGGAACCACGGAACCCGTAGATGGATTGATCTGGGTCGCCGATGACGAATATAGATGCGCTTTTTTCACCCCAGGCCTGGATCAGCCGATACTGAAGGTCGTTGATATCCTGAAATTCATCTACAAGCAGATGGTGGAACATGCGGAGCACGGCCTTATCCCGCTTGCGTGCGCCGGTAAACTCATGCAGCGCCATGACAAGCAGGTCGTCATAGTCCGCCAATCCATAGGCCTGCATCCGTTCGGTATAGCGCTGGTATATGGCGTCGGTAAGCGGCGAAGATTCCTCGCTTGGCAATCCGTTTTTGCAGCGGGAGACCGCCTCCAGCAGACGGCGTACGCTGCCCTTGACGCCCAGAGATTGGATACACTCCGCCATTACGGCCCGCTGCATGCTTTCCTCTGCCAGCTGAACCGGCACTTTCCATTTTGTCAGCAGCCCATGGCAGAGCGCATGAAACGTGCCGATGTGCACAGCTCTTGCATCTTTGGCGTTTGCAAGCGCTTCAGACAACCGCTGGCGCATCTCCCTGGCCGCTTTATTTGTAAAGGTGACGGCGGTGATCTGGGAAGGATGTACGCCGGCCTGCTCAATGAGAAATAAAATACGGCTGACCAGCGTATGGGTCTTGCCTGTCCCCGGCCCGGCAGAAACAGCCACAGCGCTTTCCATGGCGCTGGCAGCCTCCCATTGCGCATCGTTTAAGCCATAGTGTGGATCGGACGGCATTTTCTTTGCTTTTTCAACCGGGCTTGCAGGGGCTGGCTTTTTTGCAGCTTTGCGCGGCTTTTTGGGGGCCTCCTTCTGTGCGCTGCCCGGTAAAAAGGTCATCTGCCCGCTGTATTGGGCGATTTCTTCCTGTGTTAGGATCTTAACCTTGCCATATTCGCCGTCATAGCCCGGCTGCATTTCCACAGAGCCGCTGCGAAGCCGGCGGATGCTTTCCGAAACCAAAGGCCCGGCTGCCTGCTCGATGGCCTCCAAAGGCGCTTGGCGCAGAATATAAAGCTCCGGCCCTAAAGCGGATAAAGCAGCCTGGTAAGCCCGCTGCACCTTTACACTATTCGGCCCTACGCCCAGGGTAGAAGCGATGACCTCGGGCAGCGGAATCAGGCTTTCATAATGCCGGGCGTTTTTTGGGTGGGCTCCCTCCGGCCGGTCTGCCAATTCATCGACGCGGTGCAGCACGCCAACAGTGATTTTCTGCCCGCAAACAGGGCAGATACCGTCAAGATCATTGGTCTCCTGCGGCGATAGGCATACCTTGCAGACACGATGGCCGTCCAAGTGGTATTTGCCCTCCTCCGGGAAAAACTCCAATGTGCCGCCAAATCCTTCCGTATCAGGATGCGCCAGCGCCCGGCGTATGCCTTCATAGGAAAGGCTGCAGTCAAAGATGTTTGCTTCACGGGCCAGGTTGGCAGGGGAGTGGGCGTCGGAATTGGAGACCAGGGTATATCCATCCAGGGCGGACAGCCGCCAATTCATGGCAGGATCGGAAGAAAGGCCGGTTTCCAGCGCATGGATATGCGGGGTAAGATCCTCGAAGCATTCCTCAATGGTATCAAAGCCGGAATATGCGCCGAATAGGGAAAAGTGCGGCGTCCAGATATGCGCGGGAATAAAGAGTACCTCCGGGCAGCATTCCAGAGCGATCTCTAAAAGATCGCGGCTGTCCAAGCCTAAGATCGGCCGTCCATCGGAATGGAGGTTGCCGATGCGCTCTAAGCGCTGGGAAAACGCCTCGGCCTGCGCCAGGGTCGGCATCAAAAGCACGTTATGTACCTTGCGGACCTTTCCATGCTTCTTATAGATCGAGCTGATTTCGCAGGATAACATAAAGCGCGGCTCCTCCGTATGGGGCACGGCCCAATCGTCAGGGACCGCCAGCTCAGGGCGCAGGCGGTAAAGGCCCGGCTCTGCTTCGATGAGGGATTCCGCCAGCTCAGCCCGCCAGCCGGGATGCGTAAAATCGCCCGTTCCGATCACGCCCAGGCCTTTGCGCCACCCCCAGAGCGCCAGCATTTCCGGAACCAGCTGCCGGCTGGTAGCCCGCGCATAATGAGAATGGATGTGAAGGTCCGCCAAAAACATTCAATCGCCCCCTGTGCTCGTTTCTTCCATTGTACCATAGCGGAAAAGGAAAAGAATCCAAGAAAATACCCCATTGCATAAAGGGAAAAATGCGCTATAATGAAATTGTCGACAATATACAATCTACAATTCATTTAGAAAGCGAGGAGTACGATGCTGGATTTAATCATCAAAAACGGATGGGTTGTCAATGCCACCCATTCCCAGCAAACGGACATTGCCGTAAAGGATGGCAAGATCGTCGCGATGGGGCAGACCTCCCTGTTTCCAGAGGCGGAGAAAACAGTGGATGCCGACGGGCTTTGGATTCTGCCCGGCATGATTGATACCCATGTGCACATGTATAAACGCTTTGGAGCCAGCCCGTCACAGGACAACTATTACGACGGCACCATTGCTGCAGCCTACGGCGGAACGACCTCCATTGTTGATTTTGGGTTTCCGTATGGGGATGAGACACCGGCCCAGGCCATGCAGCGAAAGCTGGATGAGATCAAAGGGCAGAGCGTCATCGACTATTCCTTCCACTCCAATTTGACAAAGGCCAACGAAGAAAACTACGGACAAATCCGCGAGCTGATCCAGCAGGGTTTTCCATCCGTCAAGATGTTTACCATCTTCAACTACGGACGTATGCTGGAAAAAGCAGGCATTTATGAGGTACTCCGCATCATTGCCAAGGAAAATGGCCTGGCCATGATCCATACAGAAAGCGCAGACCTGATTGACCGCTATATCGCGGATACGGTAGCAAAAGGGCACACATTGCCCGTCGACCTTGCAAAGACGCGCCCGCCGATTACCGAGCTGGAGGCGCTGTATGCGCTCATCTCTATGGTAGAGGACACAGGCGCGCCGACGATTGTAGCGCATATGACGGCCTCCGGCGCTGCGCCTGCCATTGCCCGGGCAAAGCATGCCATGCCGCTGTTCATAGAATGCTGCACGCATTATCTTACCTTGGATGAGAGCGTATACCAGCGCCCGGATGCATGCCGCTATACCTGCGTGCCGCCCATGCGCGATTTGGCGAACCAGGCAAAGCTATGGGATATGGTCAACCGAGGCTTGATCGATGTAATCAGCAGCGATCATACGGATTTTTCCAGCGAACAAAAGGATAGCCATAAGGATGATTTCACAAAGATCCCCAATGGCTTGCCGGGCATTGAAACGCGCGGCATCGTATTGTTCAGCGAGGGGGTCAGCAAAGGGCGCATCACTCCGAACCGCTTTGTGGAGATCACCTCTGCAAAGGCGGCCAAGCTTATGGGCGTATACCCGGACAAGGGCGTGATCCAGGTAGGCAGCGATGCAGATTTTGCGATCCTAGACCCCAAGGCGAAATATACCATCCATGCAAAGGATCATCATATGCAGACGGACTACGCGCCGTTTGAGGGGATGGAAATGACGGGGAAAGTCGTGCACACGGTATCCCGCGGCGCGTTTGTCATTGAAAATGGTGTGTATACCAATACACAGCACCGCGGCCAGTTGTTAAAGCGCACCGGCCCGATTCTGTCATAAAGAAGGACGATTATGGAACAGCGCACGGTAAAAAAAGTGGCCTATCATCTACAGGTCTATACGCTGCTAAAGCAAGATATCCTTATGGGGAAGATCGACAGCGGCATGCGAATCAACGAATACAACCTAGCCAAGGAATTTGGAGTCAGCCGCAGCCCGGTGAGGGAAGCGGTGCGCATGCTGGAGCGTGACGGCCTGCTGGTGCCCTGCAGCAATGGCACGATGGTAAACCCATTGAAGGGGGAGGCCGTCTGTGAAATCTACCAAGCGCGTTTGGTGCTGGAATCGTATGCCGCCCGCGACAGCGTAGGGCGTATGGGCGAGGCAGAGATAAACGCGCTGGCCCAATGCATCCAGGACTGCCGGCGGGCGCACAAGGAAGGGGATATGCACCGCGTTGTCGAGGAGAATACCCGTTTCCATGAGCTGGTGGTATCGCATTGCCAAAATGCGCTGATTCGTGACATGATCGCCCGTCAGCGCGATCTTTCGCTGCTGGCCCGCCGCAGGGAATTTGAGACCTATCATAAGGAAGATCGTTACCTTGCGGAGCATAGCGAGATCCTTCAGGCCATATGCAGCGGCGATGCCGACCTGGTGGAAAGCCGCATGCGCCGGCATATCGGCCACGATCTGGATTTTTACAGAACCCACCTAAACGCAGAGCACGGAAAGGAATAACCATGGAAATCGTTGCAACGCTGCCGGTCAGCCCGGCGCAAAGAGAAATGTTTGCCAAGATCGCACCTCATGCACACTTCACCTACACAGACAAAGCACACATCACTCAGGAGCAGGTAAACAAGGCGGAGGTAATCTTAGGCAATTTGCCGGCAGGCCTGTTGAAGGGGGCGGAACGCCTCCGTTGGCTGCAGCTGAATTCCGCAGGCGCAGAAAGCTATACAAAGCCTGGCGTACTGCCGGAAGGCGTCAAGCTGACAAATGCCTCCGGGGCATACGGCCTGGCCATTTCGGAGCATATGGTGGCCATGGTCCTCTGCCAAATGAAAAAGCTGCCCGAATATCTGGCGCATCAAGCGAACGGAGCCTGGCAGGACGAAGGGCCTGTTTGCTCTGTGGCCGGCAGCAAAACACTGGTGGTTGGCATGGGGGATATAGGCGGGGAATTTGCCAAGCGCATG
>CAJLPK010000020.1 GCA_905208455.1 uncultured Bacillota bacterium | reverse complement strand
GGACACTTGCCTGTCCCCCTCGCCTTTTTCGCTTCCTTTTGGCAAAAAAAGGAAGGTTCCCCCGTTCCTCTATGCGCCGCGGCCTGAACGCACACCGTACCCCGCCTCTGCTCTCGCCCTGTCTTAGGTTTTTCATTTCTCCCCGCCTCTGCTCTCGGCCTGTCCCAGCTTCCTGCTCTCCACCCCCTAAAAGCAATGCGGCTCATCCTCGCAGACAAACGCTTCCCAGCCCAGCCGCAGCCCCAGCCTTAGCCCCCGGCGAAAGTTTTCCTCCTGCACACGCACCGTTTCCATGTCCTTTTCGTCGATGATTTCCATAATGAGACGCTGCTGCTCTTCTGTTAAAGATTCGCTCAATGTTTCTACGGCCCGTTCTGCCGCAGGGCTTGTGCGTCCCATGTCTCCAAACATCCGAACCAACTTTGATACCATAGATTTTCCCCCTATCGTTCGGACTTTTGCCGTCCTCCCCGTTTAATGTAGACCATTTTGTTCTAAAATGCAATAGAACAAAATATTCTACATATGATAAGCACATGAACTGCACCGTGCTGACCAAGAGGCTCCACGATTTGAGAGTTGACCATGATCTTTCCCAAACACAGGTCGCGCAAGCCATTGGGGTCTCCCAAAGAACCTATTCGTATTACGAAACAGGCCAAAGGAACCTGCCGCCCGACGTGATCTATGCCTTGGCGGTTTTTTACGATGTCAGCATCGACTATTTATTCGGCAGAACAGAGGACAGCGGTTCCTTTTCCAAATCATAAAAGCAGCGAAGCGTTCGCTGCTTTTCGTTTACCCCCTGGAAAGCCCCAATGCGTATTTGATCCAGCTCAAGCATTCCCGCATGCGGGAAAGCCATGCGCCCGGCCCCTCGCTCTTAGCGCGGCTGCCTGTGGCCGACAGCCCCTCCTGCCTGGCCAGCAGCCTGGCCCGTGCCATGTGGGAATCGCTGGTCACCAACACGCAGGTTTGGTACCCGTTTGCCTCCATGATGCGCTTGGCAAAGCGCAGGTTCTCGCGGGTGTTTCTGCTATCCTGCTCCAACAAAATATCCTCATCCGGCACACCCTGCGCTTTGAGGTACGCCGCCATCGCCTCCGCCTCCGGCACGGTTTCGTCCGTGCCCTTGCCGCCGCATACAAGGATCTTGCCGCCCAGGCCCTGCGCATACGCCTGCCGCGCCTGATCCAGCCGCGCCCGCAGCACCCGGCCCGGCTCCAGGCCGTGCGCCTTGGCCCCCAGCACCACGATGCAGTCCGACGGCACAGCATCGTCCTCTTCCCTGCTTTTGATCCATACTGCCAGATACAGCGCCAAAAACCCCAGCGCCAGCAGCCCTGCTGCCGCCAGGCAAAGCCGCCGCCCCCACCTATGCCAAGCCAATTTGATTTTACCCATCTCCATTCCGCCGCCGTCCAGTCCGCCCCGCCTACGCACCTACCGTAACAAGCCCGGCGCGGTATAGGGCCGGGCGGGCTAAGCAGCATTATCCCGCCAAAAACGTAAAATCCTTCCCCTCTCGGAGGAGTCCGGGGAGAACCCTCCCCGGGCAGGAGGGGGTGAAGGGGGACACTTGCCTGTCCCCCTCGCCTTTTTCGCTTCCTTTTGGCAAAAAAAGGAAGGTTCCCCGTTCCTCTATGCACTGTTATCTGAACAAATGCCGTGGCTTGTATTTGCTCTCGCCCCATCCTAGGTGTTTGCTTTCTTCTCTCGCCCTGTCTCAGCTTCCTGCCCTCGGCCCCTCCCGGTTCCCTGCCATAACCTTCTGCTCTTGGCACAGCCCGCTAAAGCTCATCCTCCGCGGCATACATCAGCGCGGGACGCGGCTTTGCGCCGGCGCCGCCGATTTGGTTGTTCATAAAGCTGAAATACCCGTCTGTTCCGATGATGAGATGATCCACCAGCAGCACCTCGATGCTTTCCAGCGCATGCATCACGCGGCGCGTCAGGTCGATATCCTCTGCCGTGGGGCGCAGCGAGCCGGAAGGGTGGTTGTGCATCATCAGCACGTTTTTCGCCTGCGTGCTCAGCACGGTGCGGATGATCTCCCGGTTTTGCACCGGCACGCGGTCGATGGTGCCCTCCGCCAGCTTTACCGCCTGCAGCAGGCGGCATTTTACATCCAGGCACAGCAGGTACATCGTTTCCACGCGGCAGTCCGCAAACAGCGCCTGCCCGTATGCGCCCGCACGCTCCGAGGTATTCAACAGCGGCTTTGCCCCGCTGCGGCTCAAAAGGTACCGCCGCGCCAGCGAGGGAAACAGCGTGAGCAGCGTGGCGGCGTTTTCCCCCACGCCCTCTACCCGCTTTAGGTCCTCATACCTGGCCTCCAATACGCCGGACAGCGAGCCGAACGTATGGATCAGCCGGTGCGCCGTGCGGTTGGTATCCACCCTGGGGATGGCGTAGGTCAGCAAAAGCTCCAGCACCTCGTGGTCGGCCAGGCCCTCCAGCCCGGCCTCCCGGGCCCGCTGCCGCAGCCGCGCTCTATGCCCGCTATGGGGATGTTTTGGCGTTGTCGTCATCGTTCGCCTTTCTGCAGGGCGGGCGCGCAGCCCGCCGGATTTTTCTTATTTTACCATAATTCGGCTCGTTTCGCCATTTTTTTGGCGGCCTGTCCATTGACGGCGGCGCTGTGCAAACAGTATCATACAGGTAATAGGAAACGGAGGGAATTACGATGCAGCTCAACGACGTTGTAGCCTCCTACAAGGAGGAAATGGTTTCTCAGCTTTGCAGGCTGATCTCCCTGCCCAGCCTGGAGGCGCCCGCGCTGCCGGGCCGGCCGTTTGGCGCCGCCATGCACGACTGCCTTTTGCACACGCTGGCGCTGGCCAAAAGCCTGGGCTTTACGCGGACAAAGGATGTGGACGGCTACGCCGGCTATATCGAGATGGGCCAGGGCGAAGAGGAGATCGGCATTCTCGTGCATCTCGACGTGGTGCCGCCGGGCGACGGGTGGACCCTGCCGCCGTTTGAGGGCACGGTGCAAAACGGCCGGGTCTACGGCCGGGGCAGCCAGGACAACAAGGGCGGGGTCATCGCCGCGCTGTACGCCATGCGCGCCCTGCTGCCCGAGCAAGCGCAGTTTCACAAGCGCGTGCGCCTGATTTTGGGCTGCAGCGAGGAAACGGGGATGACGTGTATCGACCATTACCTGGAAGCCGAGCACGCACCGGACTACGGCTTTTCCCCAGACGCCAGCTATCCTTTGATCAACCTGGAAAAAGGGCTGCTGAATGTGGCGGGGCGCTGCGCCGCGCCCGTGTCCGCAGAGGGGCTGCGGGTGGTGTCCATCTCCGCCGGGCAGCGCCCCAACGTGATCCCCGGCAGGGCGGAGGCCGTCCTCTTTGCGCCTGACCCGGACGCGCTTACAAAGGCGCTTGGCAGCGCTGCGCTCGGCTTGGAGGACAAGGCGCGCGTGCACCTGTCCATCGACGGGCATACCGCCACGCTGGCCTGCGACGGCGTTGTGGGCCATGCCTCCACGCCGGAAAAAGGGCGCAATGCCGCCAGCCTGCTGCTGCGTGTGCTCGCCTGTCTGCCGCTTGCGGATGCGCCGCGGGAAAACGCCGTCAAGGCCCTATCGCGCCTGATCTGCGACGAAGCCGACGGAGCCTCCCTCGGCGTGGCGTGCCGCGATGCATTGTCCGGCGCACTGACCTGCAACCTCGGCCTTTTGAGTGCCGACGAAAGCGGCGTGGGCTTTACGCTGGATTTCCGTTATCCGCTGTGCACCAGCCAGGACGCCATCCTAACGCAGCTATCCCGCGCGTTTGCGGGCAGCGGGTTTGCCCTAACGGCCGAGCAAGGCCAAAAGCCGCATCATGTGCCGGAGGATTCTCCGCTGGTGCAAAAGCTGCTGCGCGTCTATGCCGAGCAGACCGGCCTGCCCGCCTACTGCATGGCCATTGGCGGCGGCACCTACGCGCGCAAGCTGCCGGGCCGGGCGGTGGCCTTTGGCATGGAATTTCCCGATACGCCCGCCACGGCGCACATGGCGGATGAATACATCGTCATCGACGAATTGGTGAAAAACGCGCAAATCATCGCCCATGCCATCCGCGCGCTGGCCATAGAGCCCTGGTAAAACGCCGGGCTGTGCAGTCCCAACCCCCTTGCCCTGAAAATTTCCGATTCTTCATTGACTCTTTGGCGAATGTTTGGTATACTTTCAGGGCATTCTATTGGAGAGATGGCCGAGCGGTTGATGGCGCTGGTCTTGAAAACCAGTGATGCCGAGAGGCACCGGGGGTTCGAATCCCTCTCTCTCCGCCAGCATTCCAATGGGATTTTATGCAGCCTGGAGAAGTACCCAAGTTTGGCTGAAGGGGCTCCCCTGCTAAGGGAGTAGGTCGGGTGTACCGGCGCGAGGGTTCGAATCCCTCCTTCTCCGCCAAACAACAATGGGCACTGCTTGATCAAGCAGTGCCCATTGTTCAAAATTCGTTTAGGAGGGATCTGTATGCCAGACTATAAGGCTATGTATTATCACTTGGCGGGGCGCATGGCCACTGCTGTTGATGCGCTGGAAGCAACCACCAATGCGTTGGTTGACATTACCGAAAAGCTGAAGCTGGCGCAGCAGACCACGGAGGAAATGTTTATTTCCGGCCCTGACGACAATGAGGATTCTCTGGACAACGTTTCAGAGTAAGCACCGCAATCCGCGCATTGTATAAACAGCATCTGTCGTGGCAGCATATCACGCGCTAAAATGCGCTGCGCTTGCTTGTAAACGCCCTCTCAACGGCTCACTGTCGCTCCCAGCTTTTGCAATTCACATTTGCGCAGTACGCTGCCAACAAGCCTGAAAACGCCGAGTTTTCGGGCTTTTTTGATGCCTGAAAGCTCTTGCTTTTGCAAACGCCTAAAAAAGAAGGTAGAGAAAAGCTGGATAAAATGCCGTGCTATTTCACTCGCTACTTCACTCGTCCTTTTTTGCTGCTTCACTCCTATTTCACTTTTTGGGGGGGCTTCCTCGTTGTTGGTTTTCTTGATTCCGTTATAAATGTCTGTCTGTATCTCTTGCGCCGTATATCAGACGGCGTACTTCCATCACATCATCGAGCACCACATCATTTCTTACGTAAATCCGATCGTATAGATGATCACGTTTTTTCTTGGAACGGTATGGTTCAAAAGCAACAGGATTGTGCAGCCTTTCCACAATGGCAGCTTCTATCTCATCCATCAGACGTAGCGCTGCGGTCTCATTCCTCAAAACATTGGCAATGTCATTCGCCGCGCTGATTCAATCCTGCTCAAATATCGGCAAATACCTAAGCTGATAGGATTTATTTCCCATGTACAGCACTCCTTGCATGCCTGAAAACCGTTTTGTGGGCAAGCCTTTCCTCTGTCTTTTCCGCCTGTCTGTCAGCTTCCTCCAGTTTTATTTCAATGTTACCTATCAGGTTCTCGTATTCTTGCAAGCTCAATACAACCATTGCGCCATACCCATTTTTTGTAAGATAAACAGGGCTTCCACTATTTACAATGGTTTCGATCTCCGGAAATTATTTCTTAGGTCGGAAACAGGACGGATCTGTACCATGTTCAAGCGCTCCTTTCATATCATTTATTTTATCCTAATTTTATCAGAATATTATCGCAAAAGCAGTGTTTTCCGCCATTATATCGCTTTATGCAGGCTGCATTCCGGATTGCCGTAAAGATCATCGCTGGCTGCTCTCCTAAAACAAAAAAATGGGATTTTCCAAAAAACAGCCTTACGGGCTTGTCTCCCTTCTTGCTTTATGCCTTCCTCGCCTTCCGCTTTTGAAATGATTTTCGCTGAGCCCGCGCTCCCTTTTGCAAGCCTCCGCCCCTCAGCGTTTGGCCGCCTCCCTCAGCTTTCGGAACGATGCCTCGCTGACGCCGTGTTCCATCCGGCAGGCCTCCTTGGACGCGGTTTGGGGGTCCACCCCTGCCTCGATCAGCGTTTCGGTGAAAAAGGTATGGCGCTCGCAAAGCGCCTCGGCGATTCTTTCTCCTGAGGCCGTCAATGAGATAGAGCCGTCGGGGCCGCGCGTCAAGTGCTTCCTTTTCGACAGCTCCTTCACGGCCCGGCTCACGGAAGGCAGGCTGACCCCCATCCTGCGGGCAATGTCCACGCAGCGCACCGTTTCGCAGCTTCGTTTGAGCAGATAGACCGCTTTCAAATAATTTTCCATAGACGCCGTTAGCAGCATCCCCCTGCCCCCTTTCCTTCCGCGGGCCGCAGCACATTCCGGTGGTAGCTGATTTTCCCTTGTTCGAGATAGAGCACGCAGTCCGCCGCCTCGGCAATCAAGTCCATATCGTGTGTAATCAGCAGGATACACCGGCCTTCCTTGGCCAGCCGCTGGAAGAGCCTGACGGTCAGGCGCATGTTGTACCCGTCCAAGCCGCTGGTGGGCTCATCGAATACCAGAAGGCTTCTCCCGCTGGCCGCGGCAAGCGCCAGCAGCAGCCGTTGCTTTTGCCCGCCGGAAAGGGAGGCGGGATGGCGGCTTTGCAAACGCTCCAGGCCCATTTCCTTTAACCGGCCCCGCGCCGCCTCCTTCAGCGCCGGGGTTTCCTTTTGCCCAATGCAAAACTCGTCCAGCACCGTCGGGGCATAAAGCTGGTAATCCGAATCCTGCTGCACAAAAAAGGAACGCTGTGTCCGCCGTTTTCGCTTCAGGTACGCCCCGTCGATTTGGACGGTTCCCATCGCCCGGTACAATCCGGTAATCGTCCGGCACAGTGTGGATTTTCCCGCGCCGTTCGGGCCTGCAATGGCAAGGATGCGGCCGCTTTGCGCAGAAAAGGATATTTCCTCTAAAATCTGCCGGCCGTCCCGCATACAGGAAACCTCGGAGACCTGCAGGGCGTCCTCCGGCTTTGGCAAAAAGGCGCCGCCCGCCTGAAACGCCGGCGCGTCAAAAGGGCGCAGCCCCATGCTCGTTAGCTGTTCACGGGAAAGCCCCAGCGCCTCGTCATGGCTGTAAATGGCGGAAATCGCCCCCTTTTCCATGAAAACGAGCCGGTCAAAGGAATCGCGGACATAATGGAAGCGGTGCTCCGACAGCACAATCGTATGCCCCGCCTGCTTTAGCCGGTGCAGCAGCGCGCCCAGGCGCATGGCCGCGTCGCTGTCCAGATTGGCGGAGGGCTCGTCCATGACGATGACCTTGGGCTCCATGGCGCAAACGGACGCAATCGCAATCAACTGCTTTTCCCCGCTGGACAGCGGAAAAATCGTACGCTCCAGCAGCCCTTCGATGTGCATCTGCGCACACACCGCCTTGACCCGCGCCTGCATGACCTGGCGCTCCAACGGGATATTTTCCATCCCGAGCGCGATTTCATCGGTTGTGTTGGTGGTAAAGAACTGGCTGCGTGGGTCTTGAAAGACACTTCCCACTACGGTTCCTAGCTGATGGACCGGCATTTTGAGGGCGTCCTGCCCATCCAGCCGATAGCTGCCCGTGAGGTTCCCTGGATAGAACTGGGGGCAGAGCCCGTTGAGAATCCGGGTCAGGGTGGTTTTGCCGCACCCGCTTTGCCCCGCCAGAAGAATCAGCTCGCCCTTTTGCACCTGCAAATTGATCTGCCGCAGCTGCGGGCCCTCACGGCTGTTTTGGTATGCAAACGAAAGCTCTTTTAAGGTAATCACAGCACGCCACCTCGCTCAAGGGAAAATACCAGCCCGGATATGAGCAGCATCAGCGCGCAGAGGCCCGCATCCTTCCAGGTAAAGCGGATCGCCCGATAGCTCACCGTTTCCCCGGAAAAGCGCACCCCCCGCACCGTCATGGAGGCGGAGAGCTCCTCCGCCACCTTGGTCGTCCGCAGGATGAGCGGAATCAAAATATATTCCACCGTGGAAGGGAGGTGGGCCAGCGTGCGAAACACGCCTACCCCGATCCCGCGGAACCGCTGGGACGCGCGGATGGCCCGGTACTCCCCGGAAATCGTGGGGAAAAACCGCAGCAAAATCGCCGCCGCAATCCCCGCCGCCTTGGGAAAGCGCAATTTTTGCAGGGCGGATATCAAGGAACCCGTCGGCTCCTTGGAAAGGCAGACCGCAAAGGAAAGGGGGAGGAGGGCCTTCCGCCCCACAACCCCGATGCTGGACAGCATAGAGCTAACGGAAAACACGACCTCGCTCTCCACCAATTTTACGCCGGCCCAGGCAAGCCCGGTGAAAATGAGATAGCACAGAAGATACGAGAAGGCGCGCCCCGCTTTCCCGGTGGAAATATGAATGAGGAGACAGAACAGGAACACACACAGGCCGCCGATTTCAGAATGAATCAGAATCATCGAAGCAATCCCTATCAAACAGAGCAGCAGCCATGTGCGCGGGTCTGGCCGGAACCGCTTCTGCTTTTCCTCTGTCATTGCGCCGCCCCGGCCGGCTGAAAGTGCTTGCCCAGCATCTTCCTGCCCAGCAGGTAGCCCGCGATGGACAACACGGCTGCAGCAGCGAGCGCAATCGCAATATTTTGAGGCGCCAGCCAAAAGCCCTCCAAGGAGGCCAGTGCAGCGTCTGCCGAAGCCGCGTCCATGCCCATATTCACATAGGTCTGCACCATGCTGTCGCGGAACAGCAGCAGGGTCAGCGTGCTGCCCATAGCATTCAGCATCCAGGTAAGGACATGCGGAACTGCCTGACGAATCTTTTTCCCGTATCCGCCAATCATGATGAGCTCATTGACGACCGCCAGAATCGCAAAGAACATAAACACATAGACGCTGCCGGAAAACAGGAAATACAGGCCATATACCAGCGGGATGATGCACTGCGTACCCACCTTCGGGCACTTTTGGATGATAAGCACGTAGAGGATGCCGTTGATGAGGCCGGCCAAGCCCGGCACCAGAAAATAGACCAGCTGCAAATTGGCGGCAAACGGCATGGCGATGACGATGGCAATGGCCGCTTCCACGCAGGCCAGCAGCAGTACGATGACAAATTCCTTGAGACTCAAAACCCTTTCTTTCATGTTGGATACCCTCCTAAAATTGTTTGAATGTATAGCTTCCGGCTTGATTTTGCAATTCCCACAGCCGGGCGTAAAGGCCCTCTTGCCCAGCCAACTGGCCATGGGTGCCCCTCTGCACGATTTTGCCGTTTTGAAGGACCAAGATCTGCGCCGCGCCGCGCACGGTTTTCAGCCGGTGGGCAATCATGATGACCGTACGCTCCTTTGAAATTTCATCCAGGGCCCTTTGCACCATCGCTTCGTTGTCGGCGTCCAGCGATGCGGTCGGCTCGTCCAAAAGCAGGAGGGGGACGTCCTTCAAAAAGGCCCGTGCCAGGGATATACGCTGCCTTTCCCCGCCGGAGAGCGTCGCGCCGCCCTCCCCCACCACGGTGTCGTATCCTTCCGGCAGGGCGGAAATGAACCCATGGCAGCGCGCCTTTTGGCAGGCCTCTATCATCTGCTCCTCTGTGATGGCTTCGTTGCCAAAGCAAAGGTTTTCCCGAATTGTCCCCCGGAACAGATAGGTGTGCTGCATCACCATGGAAATCTGGGACAAAAGGCTGTCCGGCCGGATCTCCTTGAGCGCTTTGCCTTCCATTCGGATGCAGCCGCTTTGATAATCCCAGAACCTGGCCATCAGCCGCAGTAAGGTGGATTTCCCGCTGCCGGAAGGCCCAACTAAGGCAGTAAGGGAACCGGCCGGGGTGCCGAAAGAAACCTCCTGAATGACGTTTGCGCCCTTTCCATAGTGAAAGGATACATCTTCAAATTCATAGGCCGTCCCCTTTTCCACGGTTTCTTGCCCAGAGGGCTCGGCGGCGGCCATCACCTTATCCAGCCGTTCTCCGGAGGGGGCCATGCCGCGCAGGGATGAAATACTGGTAACGACCATCAGCACCGGCTCGGCCAGCTTTGTGGCCAGAACCAGGAAGCCCGCAAAATCCAGCACGGACAAGCTGCCGCCCATCAGCAGATAAAGCCCCACAGCCGTGGTCACCGGAACAATGAATCTGACCAGCGAAGCGCATAGGGTGGACAGGCTGCCCGCCACCGCCTCATCCTTGAGGGAGGCGTCCCGCAGACGGCTCATCGCTGTTTTCAGCGCTTCAAAGCCGTCTCCTGTCCGGTGATAGGCCTTTAGCTCCTTCATGCCGCGCAGGTATTCGTTGATTTGCGTAGCCGCCCGGGCCTTGGCCTGCATCACCTGCCGGCTGTGCTTTTCCTTGACCTTGGCGACCCCCAGCATCAGGACGGCGCAGACCGGGAGCATCCCAAACATCGCAAGCCCCATGCGCCAGTCATAGACGGAGATCCACACCACAGACACCAACAGCAGCACCCCCACCCCGATGGGATAGGGAAGCCAGTAGCACAGCGTATACTCCACGTTGGCAAAGTCGTCGGCAAACGAGCGGATGAGCTCGCCCGACTCCTTGGACGCGAAAAAGCCCAGCGGCTGCCTTCGCAGCTTTTGGATGTAGGCGATGCGCTTATTTGCCGTGTCCCGGTACGCCCGGCCGTAGGTAAAATAATAGGAGACCATCTCCACGGCGTACTGGAGCAGGATATACGCCAGCCCGGCCGCCGCCAGCTTGGTGAGCAGGGGCAAATTTAAGGTATACGGCGGGATGAACGCCTGCCCCAGCGTGTAGATTGCCATGTAGGCCAGCACGGCGGGAATCATGCTGCAGGCCTGGGAAACAAACAGCCAAAAGGCCGGCTGAAATATCTCCTTCGGTTTATCAAAGGTGAACTGCCGTATCATTTTAAGCATCCCCTTTGCCTCCTTTCATCTGCCATGCCTCCGTTTCGTTCTGTATGCTCCACAAATGCGCATACAGCCCGTTTTTCTCCAACAGCTCCTTGTGCGTGCCGCTTTCCGCAAGCTGCCCCTGATCCAGCACAAAAATGCAGTCTGCGTCCTGGATGGAATACAGCCGGTGGGCAATCATCAACACCGTCTTGCCCCACAGCAGCTCCGCCATGCCCTCCCGCAGGGCCAGCTCGTTTTCCGCATCGGCAAAGGCCATCGCCTCATCCAGCACCACGATGGGGGCGTCCTTCAAAATGGCGCGGGCGATGGCAAGGCGCTGCGCTTCGCCGCCGGACAGCTTGTGCCCGCCGTCCCCCAGCCTTGTGTTATAGCCCTCCGGAAGGCTTTGGATAAATTCATGGCACCGGGCGGCCTTTGCGGCGCGCTCCACCGCCTCCCGGCTCACATTTCTGTGCATGGCGATGTTGTCATAGACGCTTTCGGCAAATAGGTAGGTATCCTGAAACACAAAGGATACCGTTTCCATCAGGGCCTTTGCCGTGTAATCCCGGATGTCCTTTCCGCCGATGGCAATGCTGCCGCTCTCCACATCCCAAAAGCGGGCCAAAAGCTGCCCCGCGGTGGATTTCCCGCCGCCGGAGGGGCCCACCAGCGCGGCAAAGCTGCCCGCCGGCACCTGCAGGGTGACATGCGCCAAGGCCATGCGGCGCAGCGGGTCCGCCGCTTTCTGATAGGAAAAGCTCACATCGCGGAAAGCCAGGTCCGGGGAGGCGGGCACGGTCTCGTCCGTACCTTCCGGCACGGGCTCCATTTTCATGATGTCGTCGATTTGGTCCATCCGCACCGACAGGTTCCGCAGGTCCGCGCCAAACTCCACCAGCTCCATCAGCGGGCTGATGACGGCGGGGCCTACAATCAGGAACATGAGCAGCTCCATCATCAGTGCATGGTTGCCCGGGTCCAGGTACAGCAGCACGCACCCGGCCGCCAGGAGAAAGGCCAGCACCGAGAGCGTGATGGTCTTGTATGCCCCGTAAATCGGCGTGACCCGCTTGAGATAGGCCAGCCAATGCTTGCGGTTTTTCTCCACCACCTCTGTGAGTCGCTGGGCGGCCGCCTCCGGCCGGCCAAAGATTTTTTCCTCCTCCATCCCGGATACATACTCCGAAAAGGAAGCGTCCAGCTCCGTGGAGGAGCGGTTCAAATCCGTCCAGATCTTCTGTCCGCGTTTCCCGCCGAATGCGGAAAACTGGATGATAAAAGCAATCACGAGAGCAACGACCATGGTAAGCGCCAGCGGTATGTTGATGGAAAACAGCAGCACGGCCAGCACCGCCAGCAAAAGGCCGGCCCCCACAAGGTTGGAAACATCATGCGCGATGATGTTTTCCATCTTTTCGATGTTGTCGTTCATGGTCTTCTGCACAGCGCCGGCCCGGCCGCCCGTGAAAAAACCAAGGCCCAGCTTTCCCATATGGCTTAAAATCCGCATTCGCAAATCATATAGCGCGCGGAACGCGCAGGCATGGCATACAAAGCTCCCGACAACAGACAGCGCAATGCCCAGGACAATGCTCCCCAGCGTGACGCCCGCCCACAGCCAGGCGTCCGGGGCGTGCACGGCCGCGCCCTGCAGCGAAGCCTCCAGAAAGAGCCGCACGATTCGGTAAACGGCGTAAAAGGGGACGGCGGAAAGCAGGATGCTGGCAGCCTGGCACGCTACGCCCAGCACATACCGGCCCGGGCTGCAGCGCGCTGTGTGAAAGACCCGAAAGACCACATGCTTTTTTGCCTCTTTCATGACTCTCCTTTCTTCGCCTTTCGCGTAAGCGGCTGCCCCGCAAAGGCACGGTTTCATTCGGTTAACGTACACTAACCACCAGCTATCATGCCAAAGCCCTCCCTCTGCCGTCAACACGCGGGAAAGTGCCTCAAAGGGAGGCCATCGTCCTCGGCCTTTGAAAAAATCCCTTGATTTTACCGGGGCTTTTTGGTATATTCCCGTTTGCAGGTTAGGCAAATTTAACCGAAAATTTGTGCCAAAATAGAAAGGCCTGTGCCAAATCCGCACAGGAAGCAGCGCCTTATGATCAAGATACACAGCATCGATGAAACGTTCCGCTTTTACGGCTCGCTTGGCGCGCGCCAGGCCGATACCGGCAACGGGGCTTTGTTTACCTTTGGACATCCAAGCGCCTACGTCCGCTTTTGGGGGGATCTGCACGGGTTCTGCGCGGCCTCTGTCGACATGGTTTTCCCGGAGGAGCAAATCACCCGCTCTCAGTTTCATGAGCGGTACATCGGCATCAGCTTTACGCAAGAGGGCCGCGTTGTGACCTACAACCGCAAAGCAGACATGCGGGAATCCCGCACCGGCATGGACTGCTATGTGTTTCATTCGCCCGTCCCCCTGTTTATGAAAATACCCGGCGGGCAGCGGCTCCGCTTCCGGGGCATGTATTTCCAGGAATCCTTTTTTCGGGAAAATGGGCTGCGGCTGTATGACAGCTTTTGGGAGGACGCCAAGCACGCCCTCACCGCCCATGAGCTCCATGCCCCTGAGCTTCTCTCCATTTTCCAGCGCATTGAAACATGCCCCCTGACAGGCGAGCCGTTCCAAATCTGGATGCGGGGGCAGGGGCTGGCCGCCGCCGGCTACCTTTTGGAGCTGGTGCAGCGCGCCGCTGCCGCGCCCCCTGTTTATCTGGATGAAGGGGACAGGGCCGCCGTTGCAAAAGCAAAGCAACTCATTCGGGAGAATGTGGCCGATGTTCCCACCATCCCGGAGCTTTGCAAAAAAGTCTCCCTGAATAAGAACAAGCTGCAAAAGGCGTTCCGGCTCACCGAGGGGAAAAGCATTGGGGCGTATGCCAGGACGCTGAGAATGGAGCTTGCGCTGGATCTTCTGGAGAAAACCGATCTGACAATGCAGGAAATCGCCAAGGCGGTGGGCTGCCACAGCATCTCCAATTTCTACCGCATTTTTAAGGAAAAGTTCGGTGAAACGCCGCAGGCGGTTCGGGATATGCTGCAAACAGCCCCCTGAGGCTCTGCCCTTTGAGAGGCCCAACCCCTGCCCTCTTCGGGCGCTGCAAAGCAGCCGCGCCGCCGTCTTGGCTTTGCGCACGGCGCACAGGGCGCAGGCCCATGGCTCCGTCCGTTTGCAGTGCCCGCTTGTTGCCCGCGCTTGCCGCGCTTGCAGTCGCTTCGCAGTCCTATCATAGGAAATTGGCCGTCCCGCTTGGGGAAGGAAAGCCAGGAGATGGCAAGAAGGGCCCAGGAACGCTGCCCTGCTTTTCGGCGCACGCGCATCGACGATTCCCTTGCGCCGCCCTGCCATTTATCTCGTGCAAGGCCCGCAGGCTTTTCCGCGGGCTTTGGCCCATCAAAAAAAGGCCGGGTTGCCCCGGCCTTTTCCCTTTATTCTGTTTTCAGCTCCGGCAGGCCCGCCGCGCTTGTCAATAGGCTCAACAATCCAGACAGCACCGACGCGCTTGCCGCCATCATCCAGTCCACCTCGGAGATGACTGCGCTCGTGCCGATCATCGCCGCCGTTTGCGCCGTCCTTCCCGCGCAGGTCCGGCCCAGGCGGGGCTGGCACGGCTTTTCAGTGCCCTGCTGCCTTGGCGCATCAAGCGGGGCCGGTTTCCCGGCCGCCAAAGGCCCCTCCATACGGGCGGGCATGGGCTACCGCCAGCCGCCCAGGCTGTCATAGTGCAGGGTGCGCTGCGCCGCCGCAGCCAGGGTTCTCAGCTCTTGAGCGGAGTGCACAAACTCGTTTTGCGCATGCAGGGCGCACTGCACAGACGGCGGCAGCGACAAAAAATAGGCACGGCTGCTGCGGCTGTTCTCTATCAGCGCATGCAGGTCTTGGTATCTCATAGGCTTCCCTCCCCTGCTAGTATGCACCGTTTCGCTGAAAATACCCCCGCGCCGGGCCGCTGCCCCCATGCCGGTCGCGTTCCTCGCCCTGGGCAAAGCCCTGTCTTATCGTTGGGCCTCTCTTTCTTCCGCCTAGTAGGCGGCGCTCTGCCCGGCCGGTGTCCTTGTACTTAGCATATTTCCTGCCCCCCGCGCCGGGCCGCTGTCCCTATGCCGGTCGCGTTCCCAAAGCCTTGTCGTTTCCTGCCCAGGCAGCCTGTGCGGCCATGCCGGGCCTCTCCCGCCTTACAGGCAGCGCGGGCTCCCCTGTCTGCGCTGTTTTTTTTGCCTGCGCGCTCATACGCCGCTGCAAAAACGGATACACTGTGCCATACCGTATTTTCAAGGAGGGATTGCCTATGGACCGCTCCGTCTTTGCCAAAGCCGAGCTCTATGGCGCGCTGGCAGTGCTCTGCGCCTGCTTTGTCTGCCATTTTCTCTATCGCTGGACCGGGGAAAATCCCCTCATCGGCCTGGTTTGCCCGGTCAATGAAAGCGTATGGGAGCACGGCAAGCTGTTGTTTTTCCCCTTTCTGCTGGCGGCGTGCGCCGAGCGCCTGCTGCTGCGCGTGCCGCCGATGCCCTTTTGGGCCGCTAAAAGCTGTGCGCTGCTGCTGGGCCCGGCCTTGATGATCGCCTTTTACTACACCTACACCGGCATTTTCGGCGTGCATTGCCTATGGGTGGATATCCTTAGCTGCGCGGCTTGGGTGTTTGTCATGTTTGCCGTTTCCTGCCGCCTGGCGCAGCGCAGCGGCCCGCTCCCCGGCTGGGCGCCCTGGTGCTGCGCCGGGGCCGCGGCGCTGTGCCTATTGTTTTTTGTTTTCACCCTTGCCCCGCCCGATTGGCCGCTGTTCCGTTCCGCCTAGTAGGCGACCCCCTGCCCGGCCAATGCCCTCGTACTTGGCGCATTCCCTGCCCCGGGGCAAAGCCTTTGCCTTTATCTCCTTACCCTGCTTTTCTTCCGCCTAGTAGGCGGTGCCCCGTCCGGCCTTTTCTCTCGTGCCAGGCGCATTCCCTGCCCCAGACAAGGCTTTCGCTTCTGTCGCCCTGCCCGGCTTTTCTCTCGTGCTTGCCTGTTTTCCTCTCCCGGGGCAACTCCCTGCCTTCCCTTTGGGCGTCTCTCTGCCCTGCCCGGCCGGTGATGCGGCGCCGGGCAAGCGCCCGCTGTTGCCCCACCTGTTCCGCTTGCTTTTCCGTGCAAAAGGTGGGATAATTTTTGCAACACACCTTTTTGTTTCCAAAGGAGGCCCTTGCTATGAAACCAGTGCTCAACGACGTTTTACAAGACCTTTGCACCACGCCCGGCCCCTCCGGCTTTGAGCAGGAGATCGCCCAAAAGGCAAAAGACTACCTGGCCCCGGTATCCGACAGCATCACGGTGGACAATGTCGGCAATGTCATCGCCCGCATCGACGGCACGGACCCCTCGCTTGCGCCCGTGATGGTCTATGCGCATATGGACAGGGTCGGCATGATCGTATCGTATGTCTCGGAGGACGGCTTTTTGCGCCTGCAGGCCATTGGCGGCGTGCCGGATAAGGTGCTGCCGGGCAGCCGTGTGCGGGTACGCACGCAGTCCGGCGCCTGGCAATGCGGCGTGGTCGGCACCAAGTGCAAGCATTTGATGACAGAGGAGGAAAAGCAGCGCGTGCAGCCCCTGCGGGAGCTGCTGGTGGATGTGGGCGCAGGCAGCGCCGAAGAGGCAAGGGCCATGGGCTTTGCCATCGGCTGCCCCGTGGTGTATGAGCCGGTATACCAGCCGTTAGGCGGCCGCCGTGTAGCCGCCACGGCGCTGGATAACTGCGGCTGTGTGGCCGCGCTCATCGGCATCGCCCGCCAGCTGTACCAGGCCCGCCCGCAGCGCACCGCCTACCTGGCCGCCACGGTCTGGGAGGAATACAACCAGCGCGCCGCCGCCATGGCCGTGCGCCGCATCAACCCCATGGCCGCCATCAGCATGGATATGCTGCTGGCAGGGGATACGCCGGATGTCAAGGGCGTGTTTGAAGCTACGGTGGGCCGCGGCCCCGTGGCCTCGCACTACAATTACAGCGACGGCGTGGACAACGGCACCATCGCCCATCCCGGCCTGTATGCCTTGGCCGAGCGCACCGCCGCAGAGCAGGGCACCGGCCTGCAGCATTATGTATGCTACTCCTCGCTCGGCGACAACGCCTTTTCCCAGCTCACCGGCGACGGCCCCGCCTGCATCGAGATCGGCGCGCCTGTGCGCTATGCCCATTCCACCACCGAGGTCGCGGACCTGGACGACATTGAAAACCTCTCTCTGCTCGTCGCGCACATGGTGCAGGGGATGGATGCTTCCTTTGTGCAGGCCCGTTACACGCTGGACTAAAGCCCCCTTGTGCCCCGATGGCGCTTTCCCCTTTGGAGAGCGCCTTTTTTCTTTCCCGCCCGCCCAGTGGGCGGTACCTTGCCCGGCCTATGCTTTTGTGCCGGGCATGCTCTGTGCCCCGGGGATAGGCTGCTTATCTGCTGCCATCCGTTCTTTCCCGCCCAGTAGGCGGGGCATGTCCGGCCCATGCTTTTGTGACAGGCATACTTTGTGCCCCGGGGATAGGCCATTTATTTACCGCCATCCGTTCTTTCCCGCCCAGTAGGCGCTGCCTTGCCCGGCCTATGCTTTTGTGAGGAGCCTGCGCTCTGTGCCTCGGGGATAGGCTGCTTATCTGCTGCCGTCCGTTCTTTCCCGCTAATACTGCACCACAGCATCCAGCGCCGCCCGCTCTGCCGGGGCGCGCTGGGCATAGCGCAGCGCCGGGTTGCCCCGATTGTACGGGGCCCCGAACTGCCCCTTGGCATCCCGCCTGTCCCATACCTTCACCAGGGCCTGCCACGAACGGATGGGCTGTCCGCCGGCCTGCCAGCCCCGGGCCTGGTAATAGGTGGTAAACAGCGCCGGGTCTACCTGGTACCCCGCTTGCGAGACAAACGCCCGCACCTCCTCTTCCGAGGGCTCTGCCGTGCGCGCGCCGATGGGCTCTCTTTGTTTTTCTTTTTCTTTTGTTTTTATTTTAAGAAGGGGGGCTGCCTCGCGTTCGGGCCGTGTATCAGCTTGTGTACCGGGTCGTGTATCGGTTTGTGTATCAGCTTGTGTATCGGATCGCGTTTCCGTCTGCGTCTCGCCCGGCGCACAGGGCTCGTCCCGGTACAGCGCACCGAGATCCTCCAAATGATAGCGTCCTGTCTGGCCGCCGCCGCCTGCCCGGTAGCGCAGGTAGCCCTTTTCCGCCAGCTCTGCGCGCGCCTGGGCCAGTTGGCTGCGCGAAAGCCCCGTCATCCCCTGCAAAATCAGGCCGGATGCGCAAAACCACGCGGCCCAGCGGTAGCGGTTATTCAGCCCCAATAGGTTCCAATACAGGCACTGCGCCCGGCTGGAAAGCGCGTCCTGCTCCTTTTTCAGAAAAAATGCGTTGAGCTGCTCCAGATAGTTCATGCTGCAAATCCTCCTGCTGTCCGTCTTTGCTTTAGTATGCGCCGCCCGTGGGTATCCGGGTGTATCCAATTTGGCGGTCGGGCTTGCTTTGGCCGCCTGCCCAAAGCCTTGCGCGGCGCTGTTTTGCAGCCGGGACGCCGGGACATCGCGCACATGGCCCGGATAAAGCGCATCCTCTGCCGCCTTAAGGCAAAGCCCTGCCGCCACAAAGCCCAAAGCGCTGGCCCCCGGGCACAGGCAGCGCCGGGCAGGCCCGCGCGTTCTTGGGCCGCTTCTCCGCTGTCCTTATGCCCCCTCATGCAAAAAGCAGCCGCGCAGGCTGCTCTTTTTGCCTTAGGCGATGATATCAAACAACGCCTTGGTCTGCTTTTCCTCATCCTCTGCCGTAAGCCCGGTAAAATCCTGTTCCTTCGGCCGCAAGGACTTATATACGTCGTCATAGGTATCCGGCAATGCTTTTCACCTCCCCTTCTAGTGTGCCCCATGAAAATTCATTTACGCTGCCGTTGACATTGGGGCAAAATAAGGTATAGTGGAAGGTAGATAGTTAGTTATAGCTAACTTATAGTCCCACCAAAGGAGGATTTTGTATGCACACCGCCGTTTTATGGGCTGCCGCCGGCACTGGGTTCACCTTTTTGATGACCACGCTGGGCGCTGCCATGGTCTTCTTTTTCCGCAAACAATTTTCCGCCGGCCTGCAGCGGGTCTTTTTGGGCTTTGCCGCCGGGGTCATGATCGCCGCGTCCGTCTGGTCGCTTTTGATCCCTGCCATCGACCAGGCCGAGGCAGCCGGGCTTTTGGGCTGGGTGCCGGCGGCCGGCGGGTTTCTGCTGGGCGTCGGGTTTCTCATTGCCATGGATTCCTTGCTGCCGCATCTGCATCTCGGCGCCAAGCAGCCGGAGGGCTTATCCTCCCAATGGAAGCGCACCACGCTTTTGGTGACCGCCGTGACCCTGCACAACATTCCCGAGGGCATGGCGGTCGGCCTGTCCTTTGCGCTGGCGGCCCAGGGCGGCGGGCAAACGGCGCTGTACGCTTCCGCCATGGCGCTGGCGCTGGGCATCGGCATCCAAAACTTCCCGGAGGGGGCCGCCATCTCCCTGCCGCTGCGCCAGGAGGGCGCCAAGACAAGCCGCGCGTTTGTCATGGGCAGCCTGTCCGGCATCGTAGAGCCTATTTTCGGCATTTTAACGGTGCTCATCGCCGGCGCCATCGAGCCCCTGATGCCCTGGCTTCTGTCCTTTGCCGCCGGCGCGATGGTCTATGTCGTCGTCGAGGAGCTCATCCCCGAAGCGCATTTGGGCGAGCACAGCAACGTCGGCACGTTGGGCGTTATCTTTGGCTTTGTGCTCATGATGATTTTGGATGTAGCGCTTGGCTGATCCCCGCCCAGTGGGCGGCTCCCCGCCCGGCCCTTCCCTGTGCTTAGCCTGCATTGTGCCCCGGGGATAGGTCGCTTATCCGCCGTCATCCATCCTTTTCCGCCCAGTAGGCGGCTCCTCGTCCGGCCCTTCCCTGTGCTTAGCATGCGCTGTGCCCCGGGGATAGGTCGCTTATCCGCCGTCATCCATCCTTTTCCGCCCAGTGTTTATCCCGGCTCTCCTTCTATCCGTATCCCTCTTTCTGCCTGCATCGGTATGCGCAGGGCCGCGCCTGCATATCCTAGCCTTGGAGCGCTGCTCCGAATCTTTGCAGGAGGTGCTGCATCATGCCGCATATTCGCCATCTTTATCCCGGCGGCAATACGTCGCGCGGGTTTTACAGCTACTATGATCAAGTCATCCGTCCCCAGGACGCCACGCGCATTTTCATCCTAAAGGGCGGCCCGGGGGTGGGCAAATCCACCCTGATGCGCCGCCTGGGCGAGCGCATCGCCGAGCATACCGATGTGGAATTTTTGCATTGCTCTTCGGACAACGACAGCCTGGACGGCATCGTCGTGCCCTCTGCCGGGCTCATGATGGTGGACGGCACGGCGCCGCACATCGTCGACCCCGTGCTGCCCGGCGCGGTGGACAGCATCATCAACCTGGGCGAATGCCTGAACCAGGCCGCCCTGCACGAAAAAACCCCGCAGATCTTTGCGACCAGCCGCCGCATCTCCGCCCAGTTCCAGCGGGCGTACCGGTATTTGGCCGCCGCCTCCCAGGTGCGCGCCGATACCCATGCCCTCTATGCCCAGCATACCGACCATACCGCGCTAAACGACGCGCTCGCCCCGCTTTTCAAGGCCTTAAAGCTGCCGCATCGCCCCGCAGGCCCCGGCACAGAGCGCAAGCTGTTTGCCGGCGCTATCACGCCGGGCGGCTGTGTCTCCACGCTGGAATCGCTCAAGGGCACGGAATGCTGGCGCTTGGCAGGCCCCTGGGCCTTTCCCGCTGAATGGGCGCTGGAAAGCCTGCGGCGCCGGGCGCTGGAAAGCGGGCTGGAGGTGGAAACGTACCACTGCGCCATCGACCCTGAACGCATCGAGCACCTGTACCTGCCGGCAAAGGGGCTGCTTGTCACCACGCATTCGGAGTTTCACAGCGTCTCGCCCGCCGGCGTGACGCGCACGGTGGCGTTTGAGCCGCTGATGGATCAGCAGGCGCTGTCGGAATTTCAGCCCGTTTTGGAGCAAAACGCGGCGTTGTTTGCTTCGCTCGTCAACGCCGCCGTGCAGTCCATCGCCGCAGCCAAAGGCTTCCATGATAAGCTGGAGCACTTCTATACCAGCGAGATGGACTATGCCAAGCTAAACCGCCTATCCGCCCGCGTCAGCGCCGAGGTGCTGGCCCTCTGCGGCCTCTCCTGACCCTATCCTTTCGACAAAAACAGCCATTCTCCGGCTGTTTTTTTATTTTTTCGCGCTTAGGCCCTGTCCCCATGCTCCCTTTATGGTATCCTAGTGCATGCAAAAGACAAAGGAAAGGACAGAACCGCATGAAAAATTTCATCTCTCAATTCAAAGCGTTTGCCCTGCGCGGCAATGTGATGGATATGGCCGTCGGCGTGCTCATCGGCGGCGCATTTTCCGGCATCGTCACCTCGCTGACGGATAATTTTATCAACCCCATCCTGGCCTTCGTTACCGGCGCCGCCACCTATGCCTGGGCGGACATCGCCGGGTTCGCTTCGGCGTTTTTATCCTCTGTGGTCAACTTTTTCATCATGGCCTTTCTTCTTTTCTGCCTGATGCGCGCCATCAACCGCCTCATATCCGTTGGCCGCAAAAAAGAGGAGGCGGCCACGCCCGCTGTCAAGACCTGCCCGTTTTGCTGCACGGAGATCCCCCTACCCGCCGTGCGCTGCCCGCACTGCACCTCCGTGCTGGACGAGCCCGCCGCCCTGCACGAGTCCGCCGAAAACGCATAGACGCCTTTCATGCAAAAACAGCCGCAAAACGGCTGTTTTTTTCTTTTTGCCACGCCTGACGCTGCTTTTCCTTATAGATAAACTCCCGCTGAAAGGCCGGGCGGATATTCAGCCTGCCGCCATAGCCCACCACGTCGCGGACGGGGATTTCATGCAGTTTGATTTTCATGCGAACCCTCCTTTTTGCGAATTAGGATGCGGGGATAGGTATTTTTCAGCCTTCCGTCTACCCAGAGTGTGGGCGTTGCATTCAAATCGCTGTAATTCGGATACTCATCCTTTGTATACACATGAGATTTTAAGGCAGGGTCCCCCGCCCCTCGCTTTGCCATGCCGATAATTTCAAACTGGTCAGGGCAATACTTGTCGAGAAAGGTGATGGGGACGCCCATTGCGCCGTCGTAAT
>CAJLPK010000019.1 GCA_905208455.1 uncultured Bacillota bacterium | reverse complement strand
GGGAGAGGAGCCTGTCCTCCCGGTGGACACGCATAGGGACCAGGACCGCCCGGTAGCACCAGACGGCCGCTGCAGTCAGGCAGACCTCCAGAGAGAAATAGATGGCGTCAACTGTCTTCCATCCCTGTTGGGACAGATAGATAAAACCCGCCGCCCCGTTGATAGCGGCGGTGAGCAGCGGCATGGTCCAGGAGCGACGGATCGCCTTCAGATCGTAGAAGGCGAAGGCCACAGCAAAGGTGAGAATGGAGGCGGAGGCGTACCGCAGCCCGTCCGCGAAGCCCATCTGGCACAGATATCCGAAGCAGGCTCCCAGCAGAGCCGCCCCTCCGCACAGTCCGGAGCCCGCCGCCCCGACCAGGGCCACCCCGAAGGGGGAATACCCCTCAAAGATGACCGCCCCGGCCAGCACCGCCGCCAGCAGCAGCCAGTCCAGCGCGCCCATCCTACACCAGCCCCAGCAACAGGCCGATCTGCCGCACGATAAACGCCACGAGCCAGGCAATCGCCGTTTGCCCCAGCATGGCCAGCGCCGCCTCCCGGCGGGATCCCATCTCGCGCCTTACGGCCGCCAGCGCCGCTACGCACGGCATATATAAAAGCGTGAAGCAAAGGAAGGTAAACGCGCTCAGCGGCGTAAACATCTGCGACAATAACGGCGTCAGCGCGGCGGTATCCCCCGCGCCCATCAGCACAGCCAGGGTGCTCACCACCGCCTCCTTGGCCGTCAGGCCGGTCAGCAGCGCCGTAGACGCCTGCCACGAGCCAAACCCCAGCGGCGCAAACACGGGCGCAATGAGCGCGCCGATGGCCGCCAGCATGCTGTTTGCGCTGTCCGCCACCATGTTCAGGCGGAAATCAAAGCTCTGCAAGAACCAAATGAGGATCGTTGCCACAAAGATGATGGTAAAGGCGCGGTGGATAAAGTCCTTGGCCTTTTCCCACATATGCAGGGCGATGCTCTTGCCGCTCGGCAGCCGGTAGGCCGGCAGCTCCATGACAAACGGCACCGGCTTGCCCTTAAAGCAAAACCGCTTTAGGACCAGCCCGTACAGCACGCCCACGAACATGCCCAGCACATACAGCCCGATCATCACCAAGGCTGCCTGGTCCGGGAAAAAGGCCTGGGTAAACACGGCATAGATCGGCAATTTGGCGCTGCAGGACATAAACGGCGTCAGCATGATGGTCATTTTCCGGTCCCGTTCGCTGGCCAGTGTGCGCGTGGCCATGATGGCGGGCACCGAGCAGCCGAACCCAATGAGCATCGGCACAAACGAACGGCCGGAAAGCCCGATTCTGCGCAGCAGCTTATCCATCACAAACGCCACACGCGCCATGTACCCGCTGTCCTCCAGCATCGAAAGAAAGAAAAACAGCACCACGATGGTCGGCAAGAACGACAGCACGCTGCCCACGCCGGCAAACACGCCGTCTATGATGAGGGAATGTACCATCGGGTTGATGCCAAGGCTTGTCAGCAGCGTATCCGCCCACATCGTCACGACCTGGATGCCGGTTTCCATGATGTCGCTGAAAAACGCCCCGACCAGGCCGAAGGTCATCCAAAATACCACGCCCATGATACAAAGGAAGATGGGGATGGCAAAATATTTATGCGTCAGCACCCGGTCAATGGCCACCGAGCGCTGCTGCTCTTTGGTCTCACTGGGCTTGTGCACCGCCTTGGCGCTCACCTTTTCGATGAATTGATAGCGCATATCCGCCAGCGCCGCCTCCCGGTCCATGCCCAGCGCGTCCTCCATCTCGCGGGCGATATGCTCCAGCGTCTCCACCTCGTTCTGGTTGAGCTTAAGCGCGCGCACGGTGGGCTCGTCTCCCTCCACCAAACGGGTCGCGGCAAACCGCCCCGGGATGCCGGCGGCGGCGCAGTGGTCCTCGATCAAATGCGCCACCGAGTGTATGGCACGGTGCACCTCGTTGGTGCAAAAATCCATTTTTTTAGGCCGCCTCCGCTCCTTGGCCACGCGCAGCAGGCGGTCTACCAATTCGCTGACGCCCTCGTTTTTGCTGGCCGAAATGGGCACCACCGGGATGCCCAGCGCCGCCTCCAGGCACTGTATATCAATGCTGCCGCCCGAAGCGGCCACCTCGTCCATCATATTCAGCGCCAGCACCATCGGCAGGCCCAGCTCTATGACCTGAAGCGTCAGGTACAAATTGCGCTCGATGTTGGTCGCGTCCACGATGTTGATGACGGCGTCCGGCTTGCCCTGAATCAAAAAATCGCGCGTTACCACCTCCTCCGCCGTATACGGAGACAGCGAGTATATGCCGGGCAGATCCACCACCGTAGCATCCTTGGCCTTTTTGATGACCCCTTCTTTTTTCTCTACCGTAACGCCGGGAAAGTTGCCTACGTGCTGATTGCTGCCCGTCAGCTGGTTGAACAGCGTGGTCTTGCCGCAGTTCTGGTTTCCGATCAATGCAAAGACCATCTTCACTTCTCCTCTTCCGGCCAGGCCGCGCCGTCCTTTTGCCAATTCGCCTGGATTGCGCCGTTTTCCCTATGCCCATGGCGGCGCCTGCGGCCGGCCGCATGGGGCGGGCGGGCAGCCGCCGCTTTGGGCCGGGCCGCGTTTTCAGGGGAAATCTCTATTTTCCTTGCGTCCTCGGCGCGGATCGTCAGCTCATAGCCGCGCAAATGCAGCTCGATGGGGTCGCCCATCGGCGCCATCTTGCGCACCGTCACCCTTGCTTTGGGCGTCAGCCCCATATCCAGCAGGCGCCTGCGCAGCGCGCCCTCGCCGCCAACCGCCGTAATCACGCCGCTGTCTCCAATGTGTAGCTCATCCAATGTCATCGTTTTCCGCCCCCATCCCAAGCAACCGTTAGCCTAGGCTTACATTCTACCCACGCGCTTTGCTCCTGTCAACCGGCCCGGCCGGCCCGCCTGTTTGTATCCTATGCGGGGTTTGTCCTCATTTTTCCTTTTGGCATAAAAAAACAGCGGCCGTCTCCTTTGCCGCTGCTTTGCGCCGCTTGTCCGCTGCCGCGCGTCTCTTATTTTAAGAAAAGTGCCGCTCAAACAGCTCGCTTTGGGATAAAAGCTGCTCGATGGTCTCAAAGCCCAGCCGGGACAGCAGTTCCACCACATACGGGTTTTCCATCGGGGTAGGGTACGGCGCCTCGGCGGCATAGCACTCCACGTGTTTTGCGCCTTGCTGCCTGTCCACAATGGCGCGCGGCCCACCCACGCAGCCGCCCACGCAGCCCATGCCCTCCAAAAAGTTGGCGGAGATCTCGCCCTTTTGCAGCCGCTCCAGCAGCGCGCGGCAGCCCGGTACGCCGTCCGCCTGCACCGCGTGCACCTGGATGGGGTCATGCGGGCGCAGGCGCTTGACAGACGCCTGCACAGCCCGGCTTACCCCGCCTGTTTTGGCGTAGATGCGCCCCGCTGCGGAGGAATGCTCCTTTTCGTCCTCTTCCAGCGTTTCCGGCCGAAGCTTTGCAAACGCAAACAGATCCTGCACCTCCCGGAAGGTCAAAACAAAATCCACCGCGTCCCGGATGTCCTCCTCACGCGCCTCCGCCTTTTTCGCCAGGCACGGCCCGATGAAAACCGTCATCGCGTTTTTATGCAGCCGCTTGATGACCCGCCCGCACGCCACCATCGGGGAAACAGAGCCGGGCACATGCGGGATGAGCTGCGCATATACCTTGCGGATCATCGCAATCCACAGCGGGCAGCAGCAGCTCGTCAGCAAAAAGTCGCGGTCGGTATGGATGTTGGCGTCAAACTCCAACGCTTCCTTCAATGTTAAAATGTCGGCAAAGGCCGCCACCTCCACCATGCCGGTAAAGCCCAGCTGCTTGAACGCCGTGCGCAGCTGCCCCGGCGTCGCCTTGCCAAACTGCCCCAAAAACGCAGGCGCCACCATCGCGTACACCGGGCCGGTATGCTCCTTCATCCGCAGCAGCATGGCAGGCGTGTCCCGGCTGGCCAGCAGCTGATCGCCGCGGCAGACGTCAATGCACCTTTCGCACCCGGTACAGGCTTTTGGGTCAATGATGATTTTGCCCGTTTCGTCTTTGCGAATCGCTTGGTAAAGGCACGCCCTTTGGCAGGGCGGGCTGTCCTCTTCACACGTGCAGGCCCCTCTATGCCATACCGGCGCGTATGCCTCCGGGTGCAATAGGCAGTCCAGCTGCGCATGGCGCTTTGGCAGCACGCCCTTTTGCCCCGTCAGCGCCGCTTTGGTCAACGTCTGGTACAGTTGTTCAATGGTTTGGTCTTGTCTGTTCACCTGTCCCACTCCTTTGGGGCAAGCACCTCCATATGCAGCGCCTGCATCGCGCAAAGCGCCCGTTTCTGGTCGCTTTCCGTGGGGCTGGCCACGCAGCGGGCGTCTAAGAAAATGCGCGCCTGCGGGCAGGCAGCCTGGGCCAAAACGGCGTTGGAGAGCACGCATAAATGCGTGGAAACCCCCACGAGCTCCATCTCCTGAAACTGCCTTTCCTCCAGATATTTGGCCAGCTTTAGGCTGCCGAACGTCTGCTTTTCAAAGACCGGCGTCCCGCTGTCCAAATGGCGGGCCACCGCACCGTACAGCGCACAGCCCTCCGTATTCTCTATGCAGTGCCTGGGCACTTGGCATGCCTGGTCCTGCCATCGGGCAGGCGGGTGCTTGTCCAGCGTAAATAGTACCTCAGCCCCCTGTTGCTTTGCGGCTTGTATTTTTGCCACGATGGGGCGCTCCAGCGTCTGCGCCCCGGCAAACCCCATCGGCCCCGTCACAAAATCATTTTGATAGTCCACCACGATCAGCGCCCTGCGCGCGTTTGGCCGCATTGCATCCCATCCCTTGCCAAATCATCCAGCTGCGCCAGCCAGCCGGCAGCGCTGGCATCGCTGGGCATACGCCAATCGCCCCGCGGAGACAGCGACACCGTCCCCACCTTCGGCCCGTCCGGCATGGCGGAGCGCTTGAACTGCTGGGCAAAAAACCGGCGGTAAAAGCAGCGCTCCCAATGCAAAATGGCCTGCGGTGCGTACTGCCCTCTAAACGCCTTTTGGGCCATGCGGAAAATCTTTTGAGGCGAAAAGCCCCACCGCACCATGTAATAGAGGAAAAAATCATGCAGCGCATACGGCCCTACCAGGTCCTCTGTTTTCTGCGCAATTCCCTCTTTATCCGCCGGCAGCAGCTCCGGGCTGACCGGCGTATCGCATATATCCTGCAATACCTCCCGCAGCGCTGGGGAATCGGCATGCTCCGCCTCATACTGCACCAGGTAGCGCACCAGCGTTTTTGGGACGGAAGCATTCACGCCGTACATCGACATCTGGTCTCCGTTGTAGGTGGCCCACCCCAGCGCCAGCTCGGATAAGTCGCCCGTGCCGACGACCAGGCCCTCCGTTTGGTTGGCCAGGTCCATCAGCACCTGGGTGCGTTCGCGGGCCTGGGCGTTTTCATAGACGGCATTGCGTACCGACTCCTCATGGCCGATGTCCGCAAAATGGCTGCGCACCGTGCGCGCAATCTCCACGGTGCGGAACGTCACGCCCAGCGCGCTGCAAAGCGCCTCGGCATTGGAGCGGGTGCGCAGCGTCGTGCCAAAGCACGGCATCGTCACCGCCAAAATCTCCGTGCGCGGCCTGCCCAGAAGATCCATTGCATGAGCGGCCGCCAGCAGCGCCAGGCAGGAATCCAGCCCGCCGGAAATGCCTACCACCGCCGTTTTCGCCCCGGTATGCGCCAGCCTTTGCTTTAAGCCATGCGCCTGGATGTTCAGGATATACCGGCAGCGCGCCGCCCGGTCCTCCGTGCTGTCCGGTACAAACGGATGCGGCGAAATGTGCCTTGAAAGCTCGGTATGCACCAGCGGCATGGAAAACGGCACCACCTCATAGCCCTCCCTTTGGCAGGCCGGGTAGGTCGTCATGCGCTGCCGCTCCTGTGCCAGCCGCTGCACGTCGATTTCTGTCACCGTCATCGCGTCGTCAAACGGCGGGCTTTCCGCCAGCACTGCGCCGTTTTCCGCAATCAGGTGGTGGCCGGCAAACACCAGGTCCGTCGTGGATTCGCCCTCGCCTGCATCCGCGTATACATAGCCTGCTATGAGCTTGGCGGACTGCGCCGCCACCAGCTGCCTGCGAAACGCATCCTTGCCGATCACCTCATCGCTGGCGGACAGGTTGGCGATGACCGTGGCCCCCGCCATGGCATGGCGGACGGAGGGTGGGGCCGGTACCCATAGATCCTCGCAAATCTCCACACCCAGGGCAAACGACGGCAGCTCCTCGCAGCAAAACAGTAGCCTGGGACCAAAGGGCACCGCGCCGCCTTCCCAGGCAAGCCGCCCGTTCTCCCGCGGCGCCGGCATAAAGTGCCGCCGCTCGTAAAACTCGCCATAGTTCGGCAGGTGCGTCTTGGGCACGACGCCCAGCAGCTTGCCCCGGTATATCACCGCCGCGCAGTTGTAGACCTTGCCCTCCCACTGCATCGGCAGGCCGACGACCGTCACCATCCTGCTCTTATGGCTAAACGCCGCCAGCTCCGAAAGCGCCCGCCCGGCCTGCTCCATCAGGCTCTGCTGCAAAAACAGGTCCTGGCAGGTGTATCCCGTCAGGCACAGCTCCGGCAGCACCAGCAACTGCGCGCCCTGCTCCTCCGCCTGCTGCATGGCCTTTTGGATCTGCCCGGCATTGTACCGGCAGTCCGCCACACGAATTTTGGGCGAAGCAGCGGCCGCTTTGATCCATCCATCCCGCATATCCATCAACTCTCTTTTTCTTATATTTAATTAAATATCATCATATCTTGTCATGACCACTTCTGTCTGTACCGCTTATTCTTTCCACAAAAAAAAGCCTTTACGCAAGGCTTTTTCTTTTTTTATAAAATACTTTGGATGAAATCCTTGACCCGCTGGTCCTTGGGATTGCCAAACAGCGCCTGCGGCGGGCCTTGCTCGATGACGCGCCCTTGGCCCATAAACAGCACCTTGTCCGCCACTTCCCTGGCAAAGCCCATTTCATGGGTCACAATGATCATCGTCATGTTTCCCTTTGCCAGCTCCTTGATAACAGAAAGCACTTCGGCGGTCAACTGCGGGTCCAGCGACGAGGTGGGCTCGTCAAACAGCAGCATATCCGGGTCCATCATCAGCGCCCGTGCAATGGCCACGCGCTGCTTTTGCCCGCCGGACAGCTCGCTGGGATGCGCGTCCGCCTTATCCTCCAGGCCTACCAGCTTCAGCTTTTCCCTGGCGCGCGCCATGGCCTGCTGCTTGTCCTCTTTTTTCACCGCCACCGGCGCGCCGATGAGGTTGCCCATCACCGTCATGTGCGGAAACAGGTTAAAGCTTTGGAACACCATCCCCATCTTTCCGCAGATGCGCCGTGCCGTCTTATCGTCTGCATACCGGCCGTTTTGGATCAGCGGCTCCCCTTCAATGAGCACATCGCCGCCGTCCGCCTTTTCCAGGTCTATCAAGCAGCGCAGCATCGTGCTTTTGCCCGCGCCGGAATACCCGATCACCGCCACCGTTTCCCCTTTTTCTACGGTAAAGGAAACGTCCTTTAATACCTGCTCGCTCCCAAAGGCCTTTTGCAGCCCCTTGACCTCGATCATACGCATGGCGTTTCCCCTCCTCAATAGCTGTATTTCTTTTCCAGATACTGGAACAGCTTGGTCAGCCCGTAGGTCATCAGCAAATAGAATGCCGCCGCCACCAAATAGGCCGTGGCGTTTACGTCACGGTTTACCGACGCCTTGGCAAAATACAAAATCTCCGTCACGCCGATGGCGGTCACCAGCGCCGTATCCTTGACCAGCGTGATGCACTCGTTGCTCACCGGCGGCAGGCACACCTTGAGCATCTGCGGAATGACGATCTTGGTGGTGGTCTGCCATTTGGAATAGCCCAGCACCTTGGCCGCCTCGTACTGCCCCTTGTCCACCGACAGGATGCCGCCGCGGAAGATCTCGCAGAAATAGGCCGCATAGTTCAGAATAAAGGCCAGAATGGCCGCCTGGAACCGGTCCATCACCAAATAATCCCCGATGCCCGGCAAAAACGTGATGCCGTAGCAAAAGAAATAGAGCTGCAAGAGCAGCGGCGTGCCGCGCATCACCCATACATACGCGCCTACCACGCCCTTTAATACCCGGCTGCGCCCCACGCGCGTAAAGCTGAGCAGCAATCCAATCGGGATGGATACCAACACTGTGATAAAGAACAGGCTCACGGTGTATTTCAGCCCGCCCGCCAGGCTCCCGCACAGCTGCAACAGATAGTCTGCACTCATGATCGGTTCAAAACTCCTTTACAGGCAAAAGTTTCCAGAAAGGCTCTGGAAACTTTGCCGCTTGTCTTTCTTCCTTGTGCAGGCAATTTTATTTTGCCTGCTCCGCATCCTTGCTGATCAGGTAACGGCCTACCACCTCGTCGACAACAAACGCATCAATGCGCCCAGCCTTCAGCTCGGAGTATACCGTGACATTGTCCGCCAGCTCCACCAGCTCAGACAGCTCTTTGGACACCGGGTTGGCATTGAGCGCATCCAGCGCGGAAGAGCCCTTTTGCAGTCCTACCCGTTTCCCTTTCAGATCGGCTACCGTCTTGATCTCAGAGCCCTCCGGCACGATCACAATCTGCTTGTTGGCAATGTACGGCTTTGCAAAGTACATGGCCGCCAGCCGCTCATCCGTGATGCTCAGCCCGTTCCACAGGCAGTCCACACGGCCGGTCTCCAGCTCCAGCTCCTTGGAATCCCAGTCGATGGGCTGCACCACCAGCTCTACGCCCATGCGCTTGGCTACCTCAGTCGCCAAATCAATATCAAAGCCTACCACCTGGTCATTTTCATCGCGGAAGCCCATCGGCGGGAAACTGTCGTCCAAGCCCAGGATCAAGGTGCCCTTGTCCTTTACCTTTTGCAGGGAATCGTCGCCTGCCGCCGCGGTGCTCTCCTCCAGATAGTCCGCATCCTTGAGCAGGATGTCCTCCCCAAACCATTTTTGGGAAATCTCTGCCGCCGTGCCGTCCTGGATCATGGCATCCAACTGTGCCTGCACCTCCAGCCCCAGCGCCACATCCGTCTTGCGGAACCCGATGCCGTATTGCTCTGCGCCCAGGTCCTCTTCCAATACCACATAGCCCGTTGCTTCCTGTTTTTTGCCACAGCCCGTCAGCAGCGTGCCCAGCATCAAAACCGCCATCAGCAGGCCCAGTGTTTTTGTCGTTTTTTTCATCACTTGATCCTCTCCCTTACTAACGCTTTAGCGTACTACTGTGCTAGTATACTACACTTTCGCCAAATAGGCTAGAGGAAATTTTGCATTTTGCCTGCTTTTTTTCAGCCTAAGAAAAAAAGGCCCCTGGGCCTTTTTTACACATCCAGCCTCAGCTCCACCGGGCAGTGGTCGCTGCCCAGCTGCTCGGTATGGATGATGCTGTCCTCTATGCTGTCCTTTAAGCGCTCCGAGGTCAGAAAATAGTCGATGCGCCACCCCGCGTTGTTCTGCCTGGCGCGAAAGCGGTAGCTCCACCAGGAATATACGCCCTCCTTATCAGGATACAGATAGCGGTATGTATCGACAAAGCCCGCCGAAAGCAGCTCCGTCATCTTGCCGCGCTCCTGGTCGGAAAAGCCGGCATTGCCGCGGTTGGTCTTGGGGTTTTTCAGGTCGATCTCCTCATGCGCCACATTCATATCCCCGCAGATGACCACCGGCTTTTTCTCATCCAGCATGGATACATAGGCCCGGAAATCATCCTCCCACTGCATGCGGTATTCGATGCGCTTCAATTCGTTTTGCGCATTGGGCACATACACGTTTACCAGGTAATAGGCATCAAACTCCAGCGTAATGGCCCGCCCCTCGCCGGTATGCGCCGGCTTATGCAGGTCATAGGAAACGGAGAGCGGCTCTTGTTTGCAAAAAACCGCCGTGCCGGAATACCCTTTTTTCTCCGCGCTGTTCCAATACTGGTGGTACCCTTCCAGTGGCACCTCCGCCTGCCCCTGCTGCATCTTGGTCTCCTGTATGCAGAATACATCCGCCTGCTGATTGCGGAAAAACTCCAAAAACCCCTTGGTCATGCAGGCTCTTAGCCCATTGACGTTCCAGGAAATCAGCTTTTGCATCGCATCCTCCTTTTTATACCGCCGGCTCTGTGGGCTCCCGGCCCTCCAATTCTTCCGGCGCCTGTCCCTTTTCCAGATTTTTGAAATACTTACGCTCTACGAACCGGTACATGATAAGGCAAATCGCAAACGATGCGACCTCAGCGATCGGGAAAGACCACCATACGGCGTTGACCCCGATGGTATGCGCAAACAGGTACGCCACCGGCAGCAGCACGCCTACCTGGCGCGCAATGGACATGATCATGCTCAGCACGCCGTTGCCCACTGCCTGGAACACCGCCGACATCACGATGCCCACCGCAGCAAACAAAAATCCTGTGCTGATGGCGCGCAGCGCAATGCAGCCCATACTCATCATATCCGGCGATGCGTTGAACATCTTGAGGAATACCTGCGGGAACAGCTGGAACAGCAGCATGCCCACCGCCATGATGGCCAGCGCAAAAAGGATGGCATAGCGGATGGTGCCCCTGATGCGCTTGGGCTTTCTGGCGCCAAAATTGTAGCCCACAATGGGGATCATGCCGTTTGTCAGGCCAAAGACCGGCATAAAGATAAAGCTTTGCAGCTTAAAGTATACGCCGAATACGTTGACCGCCACCGCCGTAAACGACATCAGGATCTTATTCATGCCGATATTCATCACGGAGCCGATGGCCTGCATCACGATGGACGGCACGCCCACCTTATAAATTTCGCCGATGATGCGGCCATTGAGCCGGAATCCCTTAAAGCTCATGGATACCTCGTGGTTTTTCTTGTGGTTGAAATAGATGCCCAGCGCCATGGCTACGATCTGCCCCGTCACGGTCGCGACGGCCGCGCCCGCTACGCCCATGGCCGGCATCCCAAACCAGCCGAAAATAAAGATGGGGTCCAGGATGATATTGGTAATGGCGCCTGCGCCCTGCATCAGCATGTTGTAAATGGTAACGCCCGTAGCCTGCAAAATGCGCTCCATCGCCACCTGCACGAATACGCCGATGCTGAAGACCGTGCAAATGCCCAGATACTGCTTGCCCATTTCGATGATGGTTTCATCCGCCGTGAATGCGCGGAAGAACATCTCCACAAAAAACAGGCCGAACAGCGCAAACACCAAAGAGCTGACCACGCATAAAACTACGCCGTTGGTCGCCGCTGCATTGGCGTCCTCATACCGCTTTTCGCCCAGCCGGCGGCTCAAAAGCGAGTTGATGCCGACGCCCGTGCCCACCGACACTGCAATCATCAGCGTCTGTATCGGGAACGCCAGCGAAACCGCGGCCAGCGCCTGCTCGCCGATCTGCGCCACAAAGATACTGTCCACCACATTGTACAAGGCCTGTACGAACATCGAAATCATGATGGGCAGCGACATATTCATCAGCAGCTTGCCTACCGGCATAACCCCCATCTTATTCTCTTTTCTCGTTTGCTCCACTCTCTTTCCTCCCCATCCCCATTTCGATTTTGCCGCCGGGCCTCTTGCCAGGCCCGCCGCTTTCAAAATAAAATTGAATAAAACCCCTCTGTACGCCTGGGAACCCAAGGACAGAGGGAGTCTGAATCAGCCCGTTTGTATTTCCAATACAAACATGGGGTTCTATGCAGTTTTGTCCATTGTCGTCATTTGACATGTTATCATAAACGATTCATAATGTAAATAAAGCGGGGCAAAGCTTTGCAAGTGCAGGCGTATGAAAGCGAGGGATTCTCTCATCATGAGCAAAACAATCATCACCATTTCCAGGCAGTATGGCAGCGGCGGGCGCTTGGTAGCGCAGCGGCTGTCTGAAAAGCTGGGCGTTCCGTTTTACGACCGTGCGCTCATCGAGATGGCCGCCAAGGAAAGCGGCTACGAGGCCGAGCTGTTTGAAAACATCGGAGAACAGCACAACAGCAACTGGTTTTACAACCTCTCCCTGTTCGGCAGCAGCACCGCCATGCAGGATCTGCCCTTGAACGATAAGATTTTTTTGGCGCAGGCCAGCGTCATCCGTAAGGTCGCGGACGAGGGTAGCTGCGTGATTGTGGGACGCTGCGCCGATTATGTTTTGCGCGACCGCAAGGACTGCGTCAACGTCTTTATCCATTCCGATCTGGCCAGCCGCATCAAGCGCGCCACCGAGCAATACGGCCTTTCCCCCGTTAAAGCGGGCGACGAGATCAATAAAATCGACAAGCAGCGCGCCACCTATTACCGCTATTATTCGGAGAAAAAATGGGGCCGTGCGGAAAACTATGACCTGTCCGTATACAGCGACAGCATCGGCCTGGAAGCTTGTACCGATCTCATCCTTTCGTTTGTGGATAAAAAGCTGGGGCATAACGCCTGACGGCATCCCGAACATCGTTTTCCAAAGGGGCGGCTCTCCGCTCCTTTTTTCATGCCTCCCGCTGCGCTGCCGCGCATAGCCGCGCTATCCTGCCCCGTTGACATCTCTGCAAAAAAGGGCAATTTTACCAGGAAGCCCCGCCAGCCGCTCCGCGCGCTTTTCTCGCAAAAATACCGCTACCGCTTTGTCCTCCAGGCCATGGCCGTCGGCGCGGTGGCCGGCCTTGTCTCCGCGGCCTACCGCTTTGCACTGTCCTGTGGGAAAGCCCGCCGCCGGTTCTTTTTTGCCTAGGCGCAAAGCCCCTTCCAAATCCTTGTCCTGTTTGCCGGCCTGCATGGGTGGCCCCAAGGCATCTTCAAGCGCAGCTTGCCTCTGCGCGGGAGCCATGAACGGCTGCAAAAAAGCGCCCGCTTGGGCGCTTTTTTATGCGTCGATCTGTCCCAATACCCAGCCGATTTTGTCCTGGATCAGCAGGTTTGCCTTCCTGTCGTATGGGGTGGCGTCGCGGTTGATGAGCACCAGATGCGTCCCCCTGTAATAATCGATGAGCCCTGCCGCCGGATACACCGCCAGCGACGTGCCGCCCACAATCAGCACCTCGGCCTCTTCTATCAGCCGCACGGCCTCCTCAATGTCCGCGCTGTTGAGCGATTCCTCGTACAGCACGACATCCGGCTTGATGATGCCGCCGCAATCACAGCGCGGCACGCCTTGGCTTTGTGCAATCCGCTCTGCCGGATACGCTTTGCCGCAGCGCATGCAATGGTTGCGCAGCACAGAGCCGTGAAGCTCCACCACATGGCGGCTGCCCGCCTTTTGATGCAGCCCGTCGATGTTCTGCGTGATGACGCCCTTTAGCCTGCCCTCCTGTTCCCATTTTGCCAGCTGCAAGTGCGCCTGGTTCGGCTCGGCCTCCAGATACAGCATCTTCGCCCGGTAAAAGCGGAAAAACTCCTCTGTCTGCTGCATGAAAAACCGATGGCTTAAAATGGTCTCAGGCGGGTATTGGTAGGATAGATGATACAATCCGTCCTGGCTGCGGAAATCCGGGATATTGCTTTCCGTCGATACCCCGGCCCCGCCGAAAAATACAATGTTCTTAGCCTCTCTCATCCAAGCTTGCAGCGTTTGGATCTCCTGCATAACATACCGCCTCCCATCGGTAGTATACCGCGTTTGCAGCGCCCGGCAAAGCAAAAAAGGACGCATGCGCCCTTTTATCCGTCCAGCCGCTCGCGCCGCCGGGTGGATGCCTGAAACATCCGGCGCAGCGCGTCCGCGTCGTCCGCCTGCACAGCGTCTTTGATTTTATCCAGCTCCGCTTCAAAACGGCCGATGGCTGCCAGCAGGTTTTCCTTGTTGCCCAAAAACAATTCGCTCCACAAGGCTTCGTTGATGTTGGCAATGCGCGTCAAGTCCCGGTAGCTGTCCCCGATGAAGCTGCCGGTATCCCGCCCCTCCTTGTCGCTGTTGATGAGCGCCACCGCCATGGCGTGCGGCAGTTGAGAGGTGTAGCCAATCATCTCATCGTGCAGCGCTGGCGTGATGCGGCGCACCCGCTTGAACCCCAGCTGCTTTACCAGCGATTCCACCAAAGCTAAGCTGTGCTCTTTGTTGCGCTCTGTCGGGGTAATCAGGTAGTTGGCGCCCTTGAACACCTCTGCGCTGGCAAAATCAATGCCCTTTTTCTCGCGCCCTGCCATGGGATGGCCAAACACAAAATCCACGCCCTCCGGCAGAGCCTCTGTGATTTCACGGATAAACGGGCGCTTGATGCCGGTGGTATCCGTGACGACGCACCCTTTTTTGAACAGCGCCTGGTTTTGCTCCACAAACGCGCGGATCAGCGTGGGATAGATTGCCAGGATGATGAGGTCCGCCTTCGGGAAAAACGCTTTCCCCTCCGTGCACCCTTTGCGGATGATCCCCATGTCGGCCGCCTTTTCCAGCGTCTGTGCATCGCTATCCACGCCGTATACGTCCCCGTATCCCGCCTGCTTTAAGGCCAGCGCAAACGAGCCGCCGATGACGCCCAGGCCCACGATGACAATGTTCATGCTTTGTTCCCTTCCCGGTACGCCTCCAGCGCCTCCATCGCCATGACATAGCCAAACGCGCCAAAGCCGCACAGTTGCCCGATGCAGGCCGGCGCCGTCACCGACACATGCCGGAAATCCTCCCTTTGGTGCACGTTGGACAAATGCACCTCCACCGTCGGAATCTCGATGCCCTTGATGGCGTCATGCAGGGCATAGCTGTAATGCGTGTACGCGCCCGGGTTGAGGATGATGCCTTCCACATGCTCCCGGTAAGCCTGCTGCAAAAAATCAATGAGCGCCCCTTCGCTGTTGCTTTGCAGCACACAAACGGCATGCCCCCTTTTCTGCGCTTGTTCCGTGATATACCGGCAGAGGTCGTCATATTGCATGGTACCGTATATATTTTTCTCCCGGATGCCCAAAAAGTTTAGGTTGGGTCCGTTGATTACCCTAAGTTTCATAGCAGCGCTTCCCTTCTTTTGATGCTGTCCATCAGCCGCTGCACCGTTTCCTTGGCCGTCCCTTCATTGGAGACGATCTCATCCGCCGCATTTTCATACAGCTCCGCCCGCTCCCGGTACAGCTGATACAGCCGCTCTTTGCCTTGCTTTAGCAGCGGGCGCGTCGAAAGGCGGATATCCCCTGCGATGCGCTCCACCGGCCGATCCAAATAATACACCACACCGCTCTGCTTTAGCAGCGCTATATTCTGTTCCCGCAGCACCACGCCGCCGCCGCAGGCAATGACCGCGTGCTGCTTTTGCGCCAAATGGCGGCAGGCCTCCGTTTCCCAGTCGCGGAACACGGCCTCCCCCTGCCTAAACAGCGCCGGGATGCTCTGGCCCGCCAGCGATACCACCGTATCGTCCATATCGTAAAATGCATAGTTCAGCTGTTTGGCAAGGCGCCTGCCCAGGGTGGTCTTGCCGCTGCCCGGCATGCCGATTAAGACGACGTTGCCCTTCTGTGGGCCGCTGAGCCGCGCATCCAAGGCCTCATAGATGCGCCGGATCAGCGCATCCCCCAGCGTGCGCTGCTGCCAGATCTCCTCCGAGCGCACCGCCTGCGCCACCAGCATATACAGCCCGTCGCACACCGTCTTGCCGCATAGCCGCCCTAAGCGCAGAAACTCCGTCTCCCGCGGGTTATAGATTAAATCCACCAGCGCTTCAAAGCGCTGCACCACCGCCCGGTCCACCGGCGAAACACCCGTATGGGGGTGCATCCCCACCGGCGTGCAGTTGATGAGGATGTCCCCCTCTAGCGACGGCAGCGCCGCATACTCCATCCATTCGATGCCAGGGTGCTCAAACCCCGGCTTTTTCTGCGCCCGGCGGCTGACAAGGCACAGCCTTTTCACGCCGTGATCCAGCAAATACGCCACCACCGCCTTGGCCGCGCCGCCCGTGCCCAGCACGGCTGCGGTTTTGCCCTCTGTCTCTATCTCGTGGATGGACAGCATCTTGCCAAACCCGTCGTAATCGGTATTGTCCCCGTAAAACCTGCCGTCCCTCAGCGCAATGGTATTGACCGCGCCGATCTTTTCCGCCGCCGGCGACAGCACATCCAGCTGGCGCAGCACCGTCTGCTTGTAGGGGATGGTGACGTTGGCTCCCTTATAGCCCTCATACCACAGCTTTTGCACAATGTGCCCTTTGAACCGTGCCGGAATCTCCATCAGCGTATAGCCGGCGTCTAAATCCAGCTCGCCGAAAACCGCCTCATGGATGCAGGGCGAAAGGCTGTGCGATAGCTTTTCGCCGATCAATGCGTATTTTTTCATCGCCCGTTCCAGCCCTTTCTCTGGCAATGCCCCAGCAGCAGATCCGTTAGGCCCAGCGCCATCACGCTTTCCAGCACCGGCACGGCGCGCTGTACGATGCAGGGGTCATGCCGCCCTCGTACCACCAGCGTTTCCTCGGTTTTGCGCTTTAGCGAAACGGTGCGCTGCTCCTTGGCAATGGAGGCCGTCGGCTTGATGACAACGCGGCATACCACCGGCATGCCGTTTGTCAGCCCGCCCAGCACGCCGCCGTTGTGGTTGGTCGTGGTCTCCACCCGTCCGTCTTTCCAGGTGTACGGGTCGTTGCATTGTGAGCCATACCGCGCTGCCATGGCAAAGCCCAGGCCAAACTCCACACCTTTGACGGCGGGCACCGAAAAGAATAGATGCGCCAGCGTGGATTCCACCGAATCGAAAAACGGCTCGCCCACGCCGGCCGGCAGCCCGATGGCCGCACATTCCACAAGGCCGCCCACGGAATCGCACGCCGCTTTCGCCTGGGCCACCGCCCTGGCCATCGCCTCCGCCTTGCTCTCATCGATTAGCGGCAGCGTCTGGGCTTTCCATGCTTCAAACTGCGCTTTTGTCAAATGCTGCGCCGTCATCTCCGCATCCGTCACATCGTGGATGCGCTGGATATGCGCCCCCACATAAACGCCCTTTTGCGAAAGCAGCTGCTTGCAGACCGCACCGCAAAAGACCAGCGGCGCCGTGATGCGCCCGGAAAAATGCCCGCCGCCCCGGTAATCGTTGTATCCTCCGTAGCGCACAGCGCCCGGATAATCCGCATGGCCGGGGCGCACCGTGTCGTTGAGGTCGGCATAGTCCCCGCTGCGCGTATTGGTGTTCTCGATCACCGCGCAAAGCGGCGTGCCCGTCGTATAGCCGTTGAAGACCCCGCTGAGAATCTTGGGCGCATCCGCCTCCTTCCTCGTGGTAGACATCGCGTTTTGCCCCGGCGCGCGCCGTTTAAGCTCGCGCGCCACTTCGTCCCAGTCCACCGCCAGCCCGCTGGGCAGGCCGTCTATGACAATGCCGATGCCCGCGCCGTGCGATTCTCCGAAGATGGAGACGCGGAGATTTTGGCCCCATTGCCCGCTCATTGGCAGCTCCCTCCCAGCATGGTATAGTCCTCAAAAAAGTTCGGATAGGATTTGGAGACACATTCCCAGTCCTCGATGACCACCGGGCCCTCCGCCCTTGTGGCGGCAATGGCCAGCATCATGGCGATGCGGTGGTCCTTATGGCTCCAGACCGTGCCGCCGGTAAAGCGCTCTACGCCTTCGATCTCCAGGCTGTCCTCCTGTTCTTTGATGCGCGCGCCCAGCTTGGTCAGCTCTGCAAAGATGGCATGCAGGCGGTCGCATTCCTTGATGCGCAGCCGCCTGGCATTGCGGATCGTCGTTTTGCCCCTGCACAGCGCCGCCGCCGCCGACACCACCGGGATGATGTCCGGGCACTGCGAAGCGTCGATGTCCGTCCCGTGCAACACGCCGGCCCGGCAGCGCACTGCGCCGTCCTCCCAGCATACCTTAGCGCCCATGCGCTGCAAAATATCCAACACCGCGCTGTCTCCCTGCAGCGAGCCGCGCTTTACGTCCTCCACCTGCACCGCAGAGCCCATGGCGCCGGCGCAGAGGAAAAAGGCCGCCTGGGAAAAATCCCCTTCCACGCGGTACCGGCCCGCCCGGTATTTCTGGCCGCCCGGAATGACAAAGCGCCTGTAAGCCTCGTTTTCCACCCGGATGCCGAAATCCGCCAGCACCGACAGCGTCATATCCACATAGCTTTGGGACTCCATGTGGGTGGTGATGACCAGCTCGGAATCCTCCGCCATCAGCGGCAGGGCAAACAGCAGCCCCGTGATGAATTGCGAGCTTACGTCCCCCCGCATGGAAAACGTGCCTGCGTGCAGATGCCCGGATACCCGGAAATCCAGCAGCGGGCCCTGCGCCTGGTACGCAATGCCCTGCTCGTCAAAAATATCCGTGTATACATCCAGCGGCCGCTTGCCCAGGTTGCCCCGGCCTGTAAAGCGCGCCCCGTGCGCCAGGCCCAGCGCCACCGGAATCAAAAACCGCAGCGTGGACCCGGATTCCTTGCAGTCTATCTCCGGCAGGCCGCCTATCGCCTGCGCCTGCCCAATGCCGTCGACGGCCAGCGTGCCGCCGCCCAGGTCCTCGATGCGCGCGCCCAAGCGCCGCATGCCCTCCATCGTCGCCAAAATATCATCGGAAAACGCGATGTTTTCCACCGTACTGCGCCCCTCTGCCAGCGCCGCGCAGATGATGGCGCGGTGCGCCATGCTCTTGGACGGCGGCGCCTTCACCCGGCCGGAAAGCAGCGCCGGCTGTATCATTTTCTGCCCCATGGGTTTACCACTCCAAAAAAGACGGATCGGTATCCACCAGAACGCCCTTGCCCAGACGTTCCAGCGCCACGATCTTCAGCGTCTTGCCTAAATTCTTCTTATCCATTGTAATCGCGGACGCTATGCGCGTAAAGTCCGCTTTTTCATCGCGCACCGGCAGGCCGTACTGCCGGCAGAGGTTTTCTATGCGCTGGGCCGTCCCCGGCTGCGTTATCCCGCGCCGCTCTGTGCGCTTTGTCATCTCCACCATGCCGATGGATACCGCTTCCCCGTGGGTATAGTCCTCATAGCCATGGCATTTTTCAATGGCATGGCCGATGGTATGCCCGAAATTCAGCAGCATGCGCAGGCCCATATCGCGCTCGTCCTGCTCCACCAGCCGGCGCTTGCAATCGCAGCATACCGCGATGATATGCTGCATGTGCGCAGCAGCAGCCTGCCGGGAGGAAAAGCCCTCCAGCTCCTCCAAAAACGCCGCATCCTGGATGCATCCGTACTTGATGACCTCCGCCATGCCGTCTCGGAAAAACCGGTCGGGCAGCGTATCCAGGCTGCGCGGGTCGATGAGCACTGCCTTGGGCTGGTAAAAAGCACCGACCAGGTTTTTGCCCTCCGGCAGGTCCACCCCCACCTTGCCGCCTACAGAGCTGTCCACCTGCGCTAGTAGCGAGGTGGGCGCCTGCACAAAGGGCAGGCCCCTTAGGTAGGTAGCTGCGGCAAAGCCGCCCAAATCACCAATCACGCCGCCGCCCAAGGTCAAGACCAGGTCCTTGCGCGTCAGCTTCGCCGCCGCCATGGCCTGATAGACCTTTCCCATCGTCGCGTACGCCTTTGTCTTTTCGCCGGGCGGCAGCACCAGCTTTTCAGGCTGGTATCCCGCGCTTTCCAAAGAACCCATCACCTTGGCCCCGTACAGCGCGTCCACGTGCTCGTCCGTGATGACAAACACCCGGCCCTCCGGGTATACCGGCTTGATGCCCTGCGCAATGTCCAAAAGCAGCCCCGGCTCTATGCGGATGTCATAGCTGTTTTTTCCCAACTCTACATGCAGCTTGGTTTCCATGCCGCGCCCCGCTTACAATTCGCGCCCTACGGCGTTGGCAATGACCCGCAGCTCCTCCACCAGCGCCGCGTACCGGCTGGGCTTGATGGATTGCTGCCCGTCGCACAGCGCGCAGGCCGGGTTGTTGTGCACCTCGATGATGAGCCCGTCGGCCCCCACCGCCACGGCCGCCTTGGCCAGCGGCTCCACCATCCACCATTTGCCCGCCGCATGGCTCGGGTCCACGATGACCGGCAGATGGCTCAGCTTTTTCACCGCCGGGATGGCGCTTAGGTCCTGCGTGTTGCGGGTGTACGTCTCAAAGGTACGGATGCCGCGCTCGCACAGGATGACGTTTTCATTGCCGCCCGCCAGAATGTACTCGGCGCTCATCAGCCATTCCTCAATCGTAGCGGACAGGCCGCGCTTTAGCAAAATGGGCTTTCTCGTGTGCCCCAGCTCGCGCAGCAGGTCAAAATTCTGCATGTTGCGCGCCCCTACCTGGATTACGTCCACATCCTCCACAAAGCGCTCAATATCATGCGGGGACATCAGCTCGGTTACAATGGGCAGCCCCGTTTCCTTACGGGCCAGCTTCAGCAATTCCAGCCCCTCGTATTTTAGGCCTTGGAACGCATAGGGAGAGGTGCGCGGCTTGAACGCGCCGCCGCGCAAAAAGCCAGCGCCCGCGTTTTTCACCTCCCGCGCGATCTCCGTGATTTGCTCCTCCGATTCCACCGAGCAGGGGCCCGCTACCATCATCAGCTTTTTACCGCCCACCGTGCGGCCCGCGACATCCAGCACCGTGTCGTCCGGGTGGAACATCCGGTTCGCCTTTTTGAACGGCTCCGCCACGTGTACCACGCGCTCCACATTGCGGTTGGCCTCGATGCGGCTGGGGTCGATTTTGCTGGTGTCCCCTACCAGGCCCAAAATGGTCAGGTCCGTGCCGTATACCGGGTTTACCTCCACGCCCTGCGCCGTCAGACTTTCCGCCAGCTTGTCGATTTCCGTTTGCTCTGTCATGGGTTTCATAATGACGATCATGTTTGGTTCCTCCTAACCTAAAATCAAAAAGGAGAGCTCTTCAATGAGCTCTCCTTTGCTGTACTTTGCTATGGGGCCTTTTTCCTTCCTAGGCCGCCTTCTTCATACAAAAACTCATTGAATCGCTTGGATTTGCGCAGGTAAAATAGCCAGCGCTAAAGGTAAAGCCCCGGAAGTAAAAATAAAAGGTATAGTTCATTGCGGCATGCAGCTGAGCCATGCTTTTATTCCGTCCTTCCTTTGTCAATTTCGTTTTTGCTTTTTTACAAGTATAGGCCCGAAGGTTAGCCTTGTCAACCATTTTGCCGATATTTTTTAAGCAGGGCCGGTAAAAAACAACGCGCTTGGCCCCTCCTGCGCCCCCAGCCTCCCCTGCCTGGGCAAAATCAGAAAATCCTGAAAAAAGCCAAAACATCGGTTGATTCTTTCTTCCCAACAACGGTATAATATTTTTATCATCTTTATCATTCTTACTGGGGGGAAACCAATGCAATTTTTGAAAACGCATACCGCCGTCGTCGTCTTGTGCTGCGTGCTGGCTGTTGCGCTCGTCGGCGGGCTGGCCTACGCCCTTTCCGCCGCCCCGGCCTCGCCTGTCTCCGAAGCGGAGCCTTCCGCCTCTGCTGCGGATGAGGTAGCGCCGGAAATCACCGACGCGCCGGACGAAACGCCGGAGGAAATCGACCCCGCGCTGCTCGCCAGCGCTTCGCCGGATGCCGCCAACCCATCCGGCCAGCCGGTAGCGGACGCCTCCAAAAAATATTTGGTGCGCGTATACATCGGCAGCCAGAGCGTCTGTGTCTATGCGCTGAACGACGCAGGCACCGCCTACGATAAGCTCGTGAAAACCATGACCTGCTCTACCGGCATCGGCAACGCCACGCCGCGCGGCACCTTCAAGCTCCAGGGCAAGTACCGCTGGCATTCGCTGGTGGGCAGTGTATACGGGCAGTATTGCAGCCGTATCACCGGCAGCATCCTGTTTCATTCGGTGCCGTATAAGGTCAACAAAAACCCCGCCAGCATGAATGAGGTTTCTTACAGCAAATTAGGGCGCAAGGCCTCCCATGGCTGTATCCGCCTTTTGTGCGGCGACGCGCTGTGGATCTATAACAATGTAGCCAGCGGCTCCACCGTGGAAATTGTAAACGGCAGCGGCCCGCGCGGCTCCAAGCCCGCCCTGGCCAGCGGGGCCCAGTACCGCGGCTGGGATCCGACGGACCCCGACCCCAGCAATCCGTACCATGGCTATGTAGAGCCCACGCCGGTACCGACGCCAGCGCCGACCGAAAAGCCGACCGCTACGCCTGTACCGACCGAAAAACCCACCCCCAC
>CAJLPK010000018.1 GCA_905208455.1 uncultured Bacillota bacterium | reverse complement strand
ACTGGCGCGGGTCAAAATGATCCGGATGCTCCACAAAATACTGGCGCAGGCTGGCGGTCATGGCCAGGCGCAGATCGGAGTCGATGTTGATTTTGCAGACCGCTTTTTGGGCGGCGATGCGCAGCTGGTCCTCCGGAATGCCCACGGCATCCGGCATTTTGCCGCCGTATTGGTTGATGATTTTGACAAATTCCTGCGGCACAGAGGAAGCGCCGTGCAGCACGATGGGGAACCCGGGCAGGCGCTTGGATACCTCGTCCAAAATATCAAAGCGCAGCGGCGGGGGCATCAGAATGCCTTCTTCGTTGCGGGTGCATTGTGCGGCGGTGAACTTATACGCGCCGTGACTGGTGCCGATGGCGATGGCCAGGGAATCCACCCCGGTGCGGGAGACAAACTCCTCTACCTCCTCCGGGCGGGTGTAGGAGGAATCCTCTGCGGAAACGCAGACCTCGTCCTCCACGCCGGCCAGCGTGCCCAGCTCGCCTTCCACCACCACGCCGTGATCGTGAGCGTATTCCACGACCTGCTTGGTCAGCGCGATGTTATCCTCAAAGGATTTGGAGGAGCCGTCGATCATCACGGAGGTAAAGCCGCCGTCGATGCAGCTCTTGCACAATTCAAAGCTGTCGCCATGATCCAGATGCACACAGACCGGCAGGTCAAACCCGGCGGACTGCTCGGCGTCCTGAATGGCCGCTTCGATCAATTTCATCAGATAGACATGCTTTGCATACGCGCGGGCGCCCTTGGAAACCTGCAGCACCAACGGCGCGCGGTTTTCAATGGCCGCCTCGGTGATACCCTGGATGATCTCCATATTGTTTACGTTGAACGCGCCTACGGCATAGCCGCCTTCGTATGCTTTTTTGAACATTTCTTTGGTTGTCACAAATGCCATGTGTCATACCGCCTTTCTTGAAAACTAACTACGGGATTCAGCTTATTATACACCATCGGGCAGGGGAAACAAAGGGAGAAAATCCGGGGCGGATCGGAAACGCGCGCCAAAGCACTGCCAAGGCTATGGTGAAAAAATAAACAAGGGCGGCGCGCTTTTTCGTTAGACATTCCCTTTGCGGCAAGATATAATAGATAAGTAAGCATTGTATTGATCCATGTTCGCTTGTGTTTTGTTTTCATTGTCATGGGAGCGGAGGCCATGTCCGCTTTTATAAGGAATAAGGAGGAACTCTTTATGGCGTTGATGGAACTGACGTTTCGTTCTGAAGCATTGAATTCTGACCAAACCGTCACCGTTTTCCTGCCGGAGCCGAAGGATCTAAAGCTGGCTCAGCTTGGAAAGCCGTTTACGGAAAACCTGCCCGTGCTGTATTTGCTGCATGGGCATACCGACAACCATACGGCATGGCTGCGGCGCAGCAATATGGAGGCCTATCTGCACCACAGCGATCTCAACATGATCTGCGTCTGCCCGGGCATGCAGAATTTCTGGTATACCGATATGGTCAACGGCTGGGCATATGCCACCTATATGACCGTGGAGCTGCCGAACTTTATCGAAACGGTGTTCCGTGCATCCGGCCGGCGGGAGGACCGCTTTATCGCCGGGCTGTCGATGGGCGGCTACGGCGCGCTGCAGATCGCGATGAAAAACCCGGACCGCTATGCGGCGGTGGCCTCGTTCTCCGGCGGGCTGGATGTGGCGCATATGTCGGTGGGCAAAGAGGCAGACGCCGTGACGCCGATGGAGATGAAGGCTGTTTTCGGCACGGAGAACCCTAAGGACCTGGAGGGCACGGAGTTTGACCTTTACCATGTGGTGGACAGCGCGGTAAAAAGCGGCAAGCAGCTGCCCAAGATGTATATCTCCTGCGGTACGGCAGATGAGCTGTACGGCGTACACAAGGATTTCTGCCAATTCCTCAAGGAGGAAAAGGTGGACTTTACCGAGTTTGAGCAGGAGGGCATGGCCCACGAGTGGGATTTCTGGGACAGCGAAGGCAGAAAGCTCATTGACTGGCTGCCGGTCCGCAAAGAGCTGAGGAGGGCGTAAAGCATGGCGCATATTACATTTAACTTTCATTCCCAAGTGCTGGATTTTCATCAGACCGTGCACCTGCTCGTGCCGGACGCCAACATCTACGGCGCGCTGGCGGGCGGTCCGGATTCCGAAGAGATCCCGGTTTTGTACCTGCTGCACGGCCTAAAGGGGGCGGCGCATACCTGGACCAGCTACACCAGCATTGAACGCTATCTGTATGAATCGGAAAAGAAGATGGTAGTCGTGATGCCGGAAATGCACAATAACTTTTACACGGACCAGGCCATCGGCTGGCCGTACTTAAAATATGTGGCGGAGGAGCTGCCGCGCATCATCGAAACCTACCTGCGCGTTTCCCCCAAGCGGGAAAACACCTATGTGGCCGGGCTGTCGATGGGCGGCTACGGCGCGATGAAAATCGCGCTGACGTATCCTGAAAAGTTCGGCTTTGCCGCCAGCTTTTCCGGAGCGCTGGACATCGTGGCGCTCATGCAGGATGATAAAGAGCGCATTGCCCATGAAGGGCAGAACCTGCGCGGCAAAAAGAGCGATACCGAGGTGGTTTTGGAAACCAAGGAATTTATCTTCGGGCCGCATGGCACAATACAGGGCAGCAAAAACGATTTGCACTTCCTGCTGGAGCAGGCGGTAAAGCAGGGTAAGCCGCTGCCAAAGCTGTATATCTCCTGCGGGTCGGCGGATACGCTGTTCCCCTCTGCGGTGGATATGCGCGACCGCGCCAAGGCGCTGGGGTATCAGGTGAAATTCCACGAGGAACGCAATATGGGCCATTCCTGGGCGTTCTGGGATAAGGAAGTGGAAAAGCTGATCCGCGATATCATCGTGGAAGACTAATGCAATCTATAAAAGCCTGTATCGGAATGATACAGGCTTTTATGCTTGCCATCGGGAAAATTTAGGAGGCGGAGGGGCTTTGATCGTCCTGGCCCTCCTCGACGCCCTCGGTGCTGTCCGGCATCAAAAAGATTTTCACCGTCATCAGCAGCAGGCGGATATCCAGCAGAAACGAATAGTTTTCAATGTACATCAGATCCAGCAGCAGCTTATCCTGCGGGGTGGTGTTGTATTTGCCCATGACCTGCGCATAGCCGGTGAGCCCTGCTTTTACCTTCAAGCGATAGGAAAATTTCGGCAGCGTGGCATCGTATTCTTCGGCGATCTCCGGCCGCTCCGGGCGGGGCCCCACCAGCGACATATCGCCCTTGAAGATATTGAATAGCTGCGGCAGCTCATCAAACCGGATGGCGCGGATGACCTTGCCCACGGGGGTGATGCGGTTGTCGTTTTTGCTGGCCAGGCGGGCCACGCCGTCCTTTTCCGCATCCACGACCATGCTGCGGAATTTATACAGCGTAAATACCTTGCCGCCGATGGTCAGCCTGTCCTGCTTGAAGAGCACAGGCCCGCGGTCATACAAATAGATGCAAAGGGCAATGATAAGCATGAACGGGCTCATCACCAAAATGCCCAGCGCAGAAACGAACAGGTCCAAGGCACGCTTGGCAAACCGCTGTTCGGGCTGCAGCCCTTGATTGCGGCATAAAAGCAGCGGCGTATCAAACAGGTGCACCTTGGATGCGTTGGCAATGATGATATGCTCGATGGTGGGCACGAGGTAAAACCGCTTGTCCACCCGAAAGCAATAATCGATGAGCAGCTCCTGCATTTGCGCGCCCACATCACAGATGACGATGGCATCGTAAGCGTCTATCTTTTCGCGGATGATATGGATGTCCTCGTTGACGTCCACACATTCGCAGATCTCGTATTTATCCGGCCGCTTGTTCATCTTATCGATCAGGTGTGCGGAGGCCTCTTGGTTGGAAACCAGCAGCATGCGCCGCGGCGGGTAGATGGAGCGGTACAGAGAGCTGGAAAACATCGCCCAGATCACGGCGGCGGCATACTCTACCAGCGTCATCAGCAGAAAAGGGCCGGCCGGCAGCGGCTTGCGCGCGATGAGCGTCATAATCAAATAGGTAAATACATTGGCAAGCGCCAGGGAAAGGAAATTGGAATAGATGATTTCCGAACATCGGAGGCGGCCGATGCGGTAACCGCCGAGCACGCTGGTCACGGCATAGAGCACGATGGCATAAATGAAAAAAAACAGCCAGTTGCCGTACCGGTAATAGAACGGCGCACCGATCTGCAAAAGATAAAAATTATACCAGGTGAATGCAAAAATGCCGACCATCGCCAGCAGATTGACCGCGCTGATGGCGGATAAAATCGCCTTTTTATAATCTAAAAAACGGGGTTTCATCCGGCCGCTCCTAACTTATACATTCGTTCAAGGTATCCTTATTATACCCTCTTTTCCGGCAACTAGCAACAAAGGCGCTTTTTGGAAGAAAAACAGGGGCGAAAGGATAGGGCCAAGCCGGCAAAAATGCCCCCTTCTCTTGTTAAGAAGGATTTGACAAACCATTGGAAAAACAGCTAATCTAGATATGAAAACAAAAACGACCCTTGGGAATCAAAATGCGCGCGGCTTTAAGTGGATGCCGCTTATCCAGGAGAGGATGCAAATATGGCATTTGTGGAATTAAAAGATGTTCAAAAGGTATATAAAACAGGGGAAGTGGAAACAAAAGCGCTGACTGGCGTGGATTTTGAGGTGGAAAAGGGGGAGCTGTGCGTTGTGGTCGGCCCTTCCGGGGCCGGGAAGAGCACGGTGCTCAATCTTTTGGGCGGCATGGATACGCCCACTTCCGGCGCCATTGTGGTAGACGGCAAGCACATCGAGAACCTCACCGATAAACAGCTGACGCTGTACCGCAGAAACGACATCGGCTTTATTTTTCAATTCTATAACCTGGTGCAGAATCTGACGGCGCTGGAAAACGTAGAGCTGGCGACGGAGATTTGCAAGGACCATTTTGACCCGGCCGAAACCTTGGCGCAGGTGGGCCTGCAGGACAGGATGAACCATTTTCCCGCCCAGATGTCCGGCGGGGAGCAGCAGCGCGTCGCCATTGCGCGGGCGTTGGCCAAAAACCCGAAGCTGCTGCTTTGCGACGAGCCTACCGGCGCGCTGGATTCCAGCACCGGCCGGCAGATCCTGTCCCTGCTGCAGAGAACCTGCCGCGAAACGGGGATGACGGTCATCATCATTACGCACAACAGCAGCATCATCCCGATGGGGGACCGGGTGATCCGCATCAAAAACGGGCAGGTGACCGAGCAGCGCAGAAATGAACAGCCGCTGAGCGTAGACCAGATCGAGTGGTGAGGCAATGAGAGCGATTCAAAAGGATACATTCCGCGAAATCAGGCGGACATTGGGCCGGTTTTTTTCCATCTTTTTGATCTGCGGCATCGGGGCGGCGTTTTTCTCCGGCATCCGCGCTGCCAGCCCAGATATGCGTCTGGCGGCGGATGCGTATTATGATGAACAAAATATGATGGATGTGCGCTTATTATCCACCGTGGGGTTCGATCAGGAGGACTTGGACCTCATCGCCCAGGTGGAGGGTGTGGAAGGCGTTAAGGCCGGCTATACGGTGGATGTGCTGGCCTCTGTCGGCGATAAAAACCTGGTGGCAAAGGTCTATGCCATGACGCCCAGCGCCCGGCAGGGCACGGAAAACGACATCAACCGCCCGTTGCTGCTGGAAGGGCGCCTGCCCCAGGCGGACAACGAATGCCTGGCCGATGCCCGCTTAACGTACAGCGGCCTTTCAATCGGCGATACCATCCGCGTTTCCAGCGGCACGGACGACGAGATCACCGATACGCTGGAAAGCGACACGCTCACCGTGGTGGGCATTGCCAACTCGCCGCTGTATAACGGCACAACGCGCGACAGCGCCACCATCGGCAACGGCACGGTCTCCGGGTTCCTGATGGTGCCGGATACCGCTTTTTGCCTGGAGCGGTATACCGAGGTGACGCTGACAGTGTCGGGCGCTGAAGCGATGATGTGCTATGACGACGCCTACGATACAACGGTGGAGCGCGTTGTCTCTGCCCTGGAAACGCTGGGCGAGCAGCGCACCGAGGCTTGGGAGACAGAGGTGATCCAGGCGGCAAAGGAAGAGCTGGCGGATGCAGAGCAGGCCTATCAGGATGGCAAGCAAACGGCGGACAGCGAGCTGGCTGCCGCGCAGAAAACCATCGACGATAGGAAAAAGGAGCTGGCGGACAGCAAGAAGGCCTTGGAGGAAAATGAGAAAACCCTTTCGCACAGCCGGACAGAATGGCAGGAAGGCGTCACAGCGTTTGTGACCCAGCTGGATCCTTCGTATACCGAGCTGTCGCAGGCAGAGGGATGGATTGCGGAAAAGCGGGGGCAATACGACCAGGCGCAGGCGCAGTATGAGCAGTCCAAGCCGTTTTTAACGCCGGAGCAGGATGCCGAGGCCCAGGCGCAGTTGTCCGCGCTCAAAGGCGGCATAGACCAGGCCGCCCAGGGGCTGTCGGCGCTGCAAAGCGCCCAGCAGCAGATCGAGGACGGGGAAAGGCAGATTTCCGAGGGCCGGGCACAGCTATCTGACGGCGAAAAGCAACTGGATGAGGCGCAGCGCACCCTGGATAGGGAAAAGGCCAAGGCAGAGCGGGAGCTGGAGGATGCCTGGCAGGAAATTTTAGATGCGCGCCAGGAGATCGACGACCTGCCGGACTGCGAATGGTATGTGCTGGACCGCAATACCAATGTCGGCTTTGTCGAATACGGCTTTGCGGCCGAGCGGATGCAGGCCATTGCCAACGTATTCCCGGCGTTCTTCTTCCTGGTGGCGGCGCTGGTATGCTTGACGACGATGACGCGCATGGTCGATGAGCAGCGAAACAACATGGGCGTATGCAAGGCGCTGGGCTACGGCAAGGGTGTCATTGCGGCCAAGTACCTGTTCTATGCGCTGTCCGCCAGCCTTCTGGGCAGCCTGGTAGGCGTGGTCATCGGCATGCAGTTTTTCCCGAAGGTCATCTTTGACGCCTACAATTCCATCTATAACGTGCCGACGCTGTATACGCCGATGTATGCCGACCTGGCCGGTATGAGCATTGCCATGGCGGTAGGCGCTACGTTTTTGGCTACGCTGTGGGCGTCGCTGAGCAGCCTGTCGCATAAGCCCAGCGAGCTGATGCGTCCTAGGGCGCCCAAAATCGGCAAGCGCATTTTGCTGGAGCGCGTGCATTTTCTTTGGAAACGCCTAAGCTTTTCCGCCAAGGTGACGGCGCGCAACCTATTCCGCTATAAAAAGCGGCTGTGTATGACGGTGCTGGGCATTGCGGGCTGTACGGCGCTGCTGCTCATCGGCTTTGGCATCAGGGACAGCATTTCTACCATTGCTGCGATCCAGTTTGACGACCTGTACCAGTATCAGGACACCGTAACGATGAAGGACGACCTGCCGCAGGCGGAGATAGACCGCTGCCGGGAGGGCGTAGCGGCCCAGGCGGGCGTACAGGATACGGCGGTGCTGTATGTGAAAAACGCGCAGACGCGCAGCCAAAGCGCCGGGGAAACAGAGGTGGATGCCTACATCACCGTGCCGCAGCAAAGCGACGGCCTGGAGCAGTGGATCAAGCTGCGCGATGTAAAGACAAAAACGCCGCTTTCCCTGGATACGGGCGGCGCGGTGATTACCGATAAAATGGCGCAGACGCTGGATTTGGCGCCCGGCGATGTGCTGGAAATCAAAACAGACGACGGCTGGCGGCAGATTCCTGTCGCCGCGGTAACGGAGCACTATCTGAACCATTATGTATACCTCAGCCAGGCGGACTATGAGCAGGTGTTCGGCGAGCCGCCTGCATATAACCAGCTGTACGTCAAAACGGACAGCACGGACAGCGCGTATGAGGAATCGCTGCGGGCCGGCATTTTGAAGCTGGAAAACGTGACCCAGGCTTCCAGCAATACCGATACGATCCAGGTGTTCCAGGATACGGTGGATAATATGATGACGGTCGTCATCGTGCTGATCCTTTCCGCGGGGCTGCTGGCCTTTGTGGTGCTGTACAACCTGACCAATATCAACATCGGCGAGCGGGTGCGCGAGATCGCAACGCTCAAGGTGCTGGGCTTTACACGGCGCGAGGTGAACCTCTATGTATTTCGGGAAAACCTGTGGCTTAGCCTGCTGGGCGTCTTGGTAGGGTTCGTGCTCGGCAAATACCTGCACCTGTATATCATGAACAGCGTGGAGGTAGAGATGATTCGTTTCGGGCGGCAGATCCTGCCGGTAAGCTACCTGCTGGCCGCGGTGCTGACGCTGGTGTTTACCCTCATCGTCAGCGTGGTGATGAGCCGCAAGCTCCGTAAGGTCGATATGGTGGAATCGCTGAAAAGCGTGGAATAGGAAAAGAAAAAGCCCGGCTGTGCCGGGTTTTTTTATGCCGTCTCCATCGGCCCTAGATAGGCAAAGCGGGGCTGGGGCCTGCCGCTGTGCACCACGGTTTCGCAAAACATGGACAGCGGCCGTATCCATAGGCCGCCCTCGCCGTACAGCGCACGGTACACCACATACGGCTCCTGTGTTTCGCTGTGCAGGGCCACGCCCAGCACTTCGTATTCTCCGCCTTTGAAATGGCGGTATTTTCCTGTTTTCAGCATGGAAGCGCCTCCTCCTGTTTTCAGCGCGGCATTTGCATTGCGGCCCGCTCCTTGCTATTATAAAAAAATAAAAATACTTTGCAAAGCAGGGAGGAAAACAAATGCAATTTCCTTTGGTATATACGGGCAACCGTGTCACGATAGAAAAGCTCAGCGACCGGCTGTATTTTCGCCAGGGAGACCTGAAAGCGCGCCGGCAATGCAACGGCGGCTATGTCGTGACCGAGGAGGGCGTCGTAGCAGTAGACGCGCCCAGCATCGAGGCAGCGGAGGAGATGGTGCAGGAATGCCGGGCGCTGTTTGGGAAGCCCATCTGTGCTCTGGTCCTGACCCATCCGCACCCGGATCATGTGCTGGGGCTGGATGCGCTTTTGGAACAAACGGGGCAGATCCCTGTTTATGCCGGCGTTGGCGCCGGTAAGGAGATCAAGAACCAGGGCATGCGTGTGCCGGAAAGGCTGGTGGAGATCCGGGAAAAGGAAAATATCCCGGTGGGCAATGCCATGCTGCATTTGGAAAAGGTACCGGTGCAGGCGCATTCGCCTTGGGACCTGATGCTGTTTTTACAGCATGAGCAAGCGCTGTTTGCGGGCGATCTCGTGGTGCCCGCCAACGAAATGTATTTTAAGGACTGCCTGCTGTCCGGCTGGGAGGAAACGCTGACGGCCTTGCAGCACCGTTTGGACGTCATCCTGCTGCGCGGCCACGGCGAGGCGGTGGAGCCGGCCCAGATCAAAGAGCAAAAGGCCTTTTTGAAGGCCATGCATGCCGTGTATGCAGCCATGAAAGCGGGCGGCCAGGTAGCCCAGCCGTATACGGAGGAGGCTGTGCGCCCTGTGTTTGACGAACGCATCGAGCAGGGAGATGAAAACGCCAAAACCATTTGGCGCATCGCAAACAAGAAGGTGTACTATCAACTGTTCAAGCTGTTTGTATCCGGCCGGGAGGCATAGAGAGGAGAGCCTATGAAAAGGATCATCAAGGTGCTCGTCATCGGGTCGTTTGTATTGTATCTGCTGGCGCTTATTTCGCTGCTGTTTCTGCGCTCAGGCGGGTATTGGCAGAATCTGTCTTGGATGGACTATGTGCGCCTGAACAGCAACTTTGTGCCGTTTGCCACCATTTCACAGTATATACAAACGCTGTGCACGGGCAGCATCAACGCCAACATCCCGCTGACGAATCTATTGGGCAATTTGCTGATGATGGCGCCGATGGGGCTGTATCTTCCCTACCTTTTCAAACGAGCAAGGCGGCCGGCGGTGTTTTTCATCGTTATGCTGTGCCTGGTGTTGTCGGTGGAGCTGGCGCAGACCTGCCTAAGGGTTGGCTCGCTGGATGTCGATGATGTCATTTTGAATCTGGCCGGCGCAGCTTTGGGCTATGGCCTGGGGCGGCTGCGGTTTATACGCAGATTTGTCTATGCAGCATAGCAAAAAGCCGTGAAGCTTCACGGCTTTTTTTGTCCCTGCCCGGCCATGCGCCGGTAGCGCCGCACAACAATGACTGTCAGCAGGATGGCAAAGGCAAAGGTCAGCGCGTCCGCGGCGGCCGGAGCCAGTAGGATGCCGCGCAGGCCCCATAGGCTTGGCAATAGGAAAATCAGCGGCACAAAGAAAAGCCCCTGCCGGCTGACGGCCAGCAGTGAAGCAAACAACGCCCGGCCGGTGGACTGCATCAGCATGTTGGATACGATGACAAACGCCTGCGTGGGCAGCAGGAGCAGCTGCGCACGCATACAGAAAAGCCCCATTTCGCGCTGAGCGCCCTCCGGCGAAAAGAACCACTGTAAAAGCTGAGGCGCAAAGAAAAAGCACAGCGCCGCGGCGGCGATGCTGAACCCAAGTGCATAGCCCAGCGCCCAGCGGTAGGCCTTAAGGGTGCGTTTTATATCGCCGGCGCCAAAGCTGTACCCGGCCGCAGGCTGGAGCCCCTGCCCAAACCCGATGAGCACAGAGACAAGAAACCATAAAATGCGGGAAACGACGGAGACCACGGCAATCACGCCGTCGCCGAAAGGCATGCAGGCGCGGTTCAGCAAAATGGTGGCGAGCATGGTGCTGCCCTGCCGCAAAAAAGTGGGGAAGCCTACCTTGGCCATCTGCCAAAGCAGGGCCGGGTCCCAGGCCAGCGCGCGGAAATGAAAGCCCAGCGTGCTGTTTTTGCGCTGGTACTGCCAAAATAGAAAGACACAGCTCAGCGTTTGCCCGCAGACCGTGGCCGCCGCCGCGCCTACCATGCCCCAGCCAAGGACAAACATAAGCAGCGGATTGAGCGCTACATTCAACAGGCTGCCCAGCACAACGCCTGCCATGGCACGCACGGCGTTGCCCTCGCTGCGCAGGGTGTTGTTGAGCACAAACCCTGCGGTTTGCAGCGGCGCGGCGATGAGGATGGGCCATGCGTACTGCCGGGCAAAGGGCAAGATGGTATCCGTAGCGCCCAGCAGCTTTAACAGCGGCGTCAAAAAGCAAAGGCCGCCTGCGGCCAGCAAAAGCCCAAAGCCCAGGGAGAACGCCAAGCCCAGGGCGCCGGCCCGCTCTGCTTTTGCGGTGTCCCTCTGCCCCAATAAATAGGAGATCTGGCTGCCGGCGCCCATGCCGAAGGTCATTCCCACCGCCTGGATCAGCGTCATAACAGGCAGGACGATGCCCACGGCCGCTGTCTGGCTGGGCCCCAGGCGGGCGGCAAAAAACGTATCGGATAAATTGTACAAGGAGCTGACCAGCATGCCCAGGATGGCGGGAAGGGACAGCTGAAGGATCAGCCGCGGCACAGCCTGCCCGGCCAGCTTTTCGGAAGCGGAGCTTTGCATCATACACCTCTTTTTCAGCCTGCATTTCCGCTTAGTATGCCCAGATGCAAAGGAAAACTTGCGCAGCGTAAGATGGGTACTTGATTTTTGTGTACGGGATGATGTATAAATAGAAGAAGAATGTAAGCAAAGACATTGGATGGGAGGAACCAAATATGAGACATATTCAAACAGTGGCGGGCGCCAACATCCGTAAAGGGGCGCATACCGGCTGCGGCGAATGCCAGACCAGCTGCCAGAGCGCGTGCAAAACCTCTTGCACGGTAGCCAATCAATCTTGCCAGAGCCGCGAGACAAAGATTTTCCGCCCGGAGAAAAACAGAGACTGATATGGTCCATACGTTTACATGCGCCGGGCAGCGCCTGGCGCTGGATGTGGGGAGCGGCGCGCTCCATCATTTAGACGACCTTGCGTACAAGGTCGTCTCTTTGTATGAGACGCATTCTTTGGAGCAGATGGTACAGGCATTGGCGGCATACCCCGCTCAAGAGGTCGAAGAATGCTATCAGGAGGTCGAGGCACTCAAGGAAAAAGGGGAGCTTTTTACGCCCTTGGATGAAAATGAGCAGACCATCGACGACAACGGCATCGTCAAAGCGCTGTGCCTGCATGTGGCGCATGACTGCAACCTCCGCTGCGGCTATTGCTTTGCTTCTACCGGCGGGTTTGACGGCACGCGCTGCCTAATGCCGTACGAGGTAGGCAAAAAGGCGCTGGATTTTCTCGTGGCGCACAGCGGCCAGCGGGTCAACTTGGAGGTGGACTTTTTCGGCGGCGAGCCCATGATGAATTTTGATGTGGTCAAGCGCATTGTGGCCTATGGCCGAGAATTGGAAAAAACGCACCATAAAAGGTTCCGCTTTACCATTACCACGAACTGCTACGATGTGCCGGCGGACGCTCCGGATTTTTGCGACCGTGAAATGCACAATGTCGTATTGTCGCTGGATGGGCGTAAAAAAGTGCACGATGCCGTGCGCCCGGTGCACGGCGGCGGCGGCTCATACGATAGGGCGGTGGAAAACGCCCGAAAGCTGGTGGCGCACAGGCAGGATAAGGATTATTACGCCCGCGGCACGTTTACCAAGCGCAACCTGGATTTTGCCGAGGATGCCGAGGCGTTGTTTGACGCAGGGTTTGAGCATATCTCCATCGAGCCGGTGGTGCTGGAAAAGGGGCATCCCCTGGCCATCACGGAGGAGGACCTGCCCGGCATTGAGGCGGAATACGAACGCCTGATGCTCAACGTATATAAGCGGAAAAAAGAGGGAAGGCCTTACAACTTTTTCCATTTTATGATCGACCTGTCCGGCGGCCCCTGCCTGAGGAAGCGGCTGAGCGGCTGCGGCGCCGGAAGGGAATATATGGCAGTGACGCCCGAGGGCGATTTGTATCCCTGCCATCAGTTTGTGGGCAGAGAGCAGTACCGCATCGGAAACCTGGACGATGAAGCGCTGGATGAATCGGTGCGTGACCGGTTTTTGGACAACCATGTCGGCAAAAAACAAGCATGCAGCGCCTGCTGGGCGCAGTATTTGTGCGCCGGCGGCTGTGCGGCAAATGCCGAGGCATACAGCGGCTCGATTTTGCAGCCGAACCCGCAGGAATGCCGTCTGCTGAAAAAGAGGACGGAATGTGCGCTGGCGCTGATGACCTTGGTATAACAAGCCTGCGCTTAGGCAGCGGCAGCATAAGGCAAGAAATTGTCATTTCGGCAATTTCTTGTTTTTTTCGAGAGGGATTTGACCAAATATTACAATAATGTTACAATTAGTCTAACTCGATAGGCCCTGCCAAGGGCAGAAAGGATAAAAGAGCCTATGAAACGATTGAAATCTGCGCTGATGAGCGTATGCATGCTGGCGGCCCTGCTTTTGGCTGCCTTTATGCCTGCCGGGGCGGCGATGGCTGCGGCGGATTATTCGTTTATCCGTGTGCTGCTGTCTACGCCTCATAATACGAATCCAGTCACTATTACAGTCAATGGATCGTATACCATCAAAGAAAAGCCGGATTATACGGTGAGCAGTGGGAAGTATACAGTGAAGCTGAGCGGATCTACGGTGCAGTTGGAAAAGGACGGGGTAACGACGAGCATTGGCACCAAGTGTACCTTTGTGCCGGCCGACTATACCTCTACCTCCAATACCATTTCTTTGAAAAACAGCAAATACGGCACCTGTAAATACTTGGGGGACGTATTCTTCTATAAAAATAGATACAGAGTGGATAAGGACACCGTAGTGGATAAGCTGCATGTGGTCAACCGTGTGCCGATGGAGCAGTATCTCTATGGCGTTATAGGGCACGAGATGTCACCTTCTTTTCCTAAGGAGGCATTGAAAGCTCAGGCGGTGGCGGCGCGCGGCTATGCCATCAACCAGCTAGCGCCCGGCGAGCCCAATTACGAGGTCGGCGATACGTCCTCCGACCAAGTGTACCATGGCTATGATGGAAACCAGACTGTCATCGATGCTGTGGATGTCACAAGAGGACAAGTCGTTTCTTATAATGGCAAGGTTTGCAATACGTTTTTCAGCGCGTCCAACGGCGGTCAGACAGAGCTGCCGGGCAATGCGTTCGGCGGGGGCAGCAGCAAAAATGCAGAGTACCCCTATCTGGCGCAAAAGGACGACCCCTATGATTTGGCCAATGGCTCCAGCAGGGAACAGGTTTTTTATATTCCTAAAAACATCGATTCCGTAACGGGAGACGTTGTAGTCGTAGAGGAAGGCCGTACCAATGTACGGGTACGTTCTGAACCGGATACATCAGACGATACCAATATTTTGAAAAAGGTAAACGGCGGCGCCAGCTTTCCCTATGTAGGGGAAACGGGAGACTGGTATATCATTTTATATGAAGGGGAGAACGCCTATATCAGCAAGCAGTTTGCCAGCAAGCGAAACAACGGGGGCAGCGGGAACTTTCCGTACTCGTATGCCAGCAGTCAGCTGAAAGCACTGCAAAAGGCTGCTTACAATGCACTGGGCAGTAATGTATCCAGCCAAAACAACGTACAGTTGGTAAGCGTGCAGAGCATTACCAACGGAACAGAGCAATGGCCCGGCACCGGCAGCCGCTGCTATGCGACAGCCACGGCCGTGGTCAACGTGCGTTACCTGAACAACAGCGGCAACGTGGTAACAAAGGACGGCGTAAAATGCACGCTGACTTTATTGGATAAAAGTGAAGGGAAATATACATATAGCCATGACTTTTTCGACAAATCGCTGCGGATGCGCAATGTAGAGGAGGTAAAATCCGGCGGGCAGGTCACGGGCTGGAACTTGGTGGCCCGGCGTTATGGGCATGGCGTCGGCATGAGCCAGCGCGGCGCGCAGCAGCGGGCCAAAGACGGGCAAAGCTATCAGGAGATCTTAGCGTTCTATTTTGATAAAACGCAGCTTATCACCGTCAATACCGGGGCGGGCGCCGTGGTAGACAATGACCCGCCGAAGGCCAGCGCGGACAATCTGCATATCGAGGGCGGAGATGTCATCTATTCCAGGAAGTTTACAGCGCGGATCACCGGCGTCACTGATGAAATCAGCGGCGTAGGCAAGGTGCAGTTCGCGGTCTGGTGCGGCGGCGCGGGCTGCGGCGGCCAGGACGACCTGAAATGGTACGACGCCACCAACGAAGGCGGCGGCGCATATAGCGTTGATGTGGATATTGCCAATCATCTGAATCAAGAGGGCGACTATTATATCGATGTATATATCTATGACAATGCCGGGAATTTGACGGTAGTAAATAAGGTATTTGCAATGGAAATTGACGAAACGCCGCCGGAAGCGAGCGCAGAGAACCTGAAAGTAGACGGCGGAGAGACGATCAATGCAGAGGAGTTCACGATTCGCCTGACAGACGTAACGGACAGCGGAAGCGGCATGGGGACGGTGCAGTTCGCAGTGTGGTGCGGCGGCGCAGGCTGCGGCGGGCAGGACGACCTGCGGTGGTATGATGCCAAGGACGAAGGGAACGGCACGTACAGCGTGGAAGTAAACATGGCGAACCACAAGAACCAAAAGGGCGATTACTATGTACATGCGTACCTGTACGACAAGGCAGGGAACCTAAAGAAGATAGAAAAGGTATTCCAAACGGACTTTGACACGGCGCAGCCGGTGGTGACGGAGTTCAGCGCAAGCCCGAACCCGGCGGAGAGCAAGTTCAAGATCACGGCAAAGGTAGAAGACGATAAGAGCGGTGTAGAGAAGGTACAGTTTGCGGTATGGTGCTCGACGAACGGGCAGGATGACCTGCAATGGTACGATGCGAAGGACGAGGGAGACGGCACGTACACGTACGAGGTGAACAGCGCAGACCATAAGAACCAGCAGGGATGGTATTACATCCACGTATACACATGGGATAAAGCAGGGAACTCGGGATGCAGTCTGGAAAGGAATGCAGCCGTGGAGGTGACGGGCGACATCACGCCGCCGGAAGCGAGCGCAGAGAACCTGAAAGTAGACGGCGGAGAGACGATCAATGCAGAGGAGTTCACGATTCGCCTGACAGACGTAACGGACAGCGGAAGCGGCATGGGGACGGTGCAGTTCGCAGTGTGGTGCGGCGGCGCAGGCTGCGGCGGGCAGGACGACCTGCGGTGGTATGATGCCAAGGACGAAGGGAACGGCACGTACAGCGTGGAAGTAAACATGGCGAACCACAAGAACCAAAAGGGCGATTACTATGTACATGCGTACCTGTACGACAAGGCAGGGAACCTAAAGAAGATAGAAAAGGTATTCCAAACGGACTTTGACACGGCGCAGCCGGTGGTGACGGAGTTCAGCGCAAGCCCGAACCCGGCGGAGAGCAAGTTCAAGATCACGGCAAAGGTAGAAGACGATAAGAGCGGTGTAGAGAAGGTACAGTTTGCGGTATGGTGCTCGACGAACGGGCAGGATGACCTGCAATGGTACGATGCGAAGGACGAGGGAGACGGCACGTACACGTACGAGGTGAACAGCGCAGACCATAAGAACCAGCAGGGATGGTATTACATCCACGTATACACATGGGATAAAGCGGGGAACTCGGGATGCAGTCTGGAAAGGAATGCAGCTGTGGAAGTGACGGGCGACATCACGCCGCCGACGATCTCCGAGATGAAGCTGGTAGGAGACAGCCCTGTGAATGCAAAGTCGTTTGATGTGCAGGTAACAGCGGCGGACAGCGGCGGCATTGACAGCGTTGTGCTGCGTGTGCTCAACCGTGAAACCGGCATCGGGGAAGCGATCGAGTATACGGCGGCGCATAAGTCCGGCGATGTATACCAGGGCAGCATCCAGCTGCTGGATTATCTCAACGCCAACGGTACGTATGAGATCCAGGCTGTGGCAGAGGACCGGGCTGGCAATAAAGCGACCAAGACCATAGAGGTAGAGGTAGCCTATGAATACAACAAGAAGGGGACCATTTCTGGTAAGAATGTAAATGTGCGTACGCAGCCGGACGTATCCGGCGATAAGCTGGGCCAGGTCAATACCGGGGATACCTTTACAGTGCTGGATGAGGTAGAGACGCAGGATAAGTACGGCAAGTGGATCGCGATAGACTACAACGGCAGGGTGGGCTATGTCGTGGCAACCTATGTGACGGTGGTTGATTTAGGCGGTACGACGCCCTCAGAGCCGGCCGATCCTCCGGAGGAGGAGCAGGAATGGGTGCTGATCATCAAGACGAATGTCAACATCCGCAGCGGCCCCAGCACGGAAAGCCAAAGCCTGGGGATGGCCAATAAGGGCGATAAGTTTGAATATCTCGGCGAAGAAAACGGCTGGTATGCGCTGACTTACAACGGCCAAAAGGCGTATGTCCGGCAGGACATGGCAGAGATTGTAAAAGAATAAATCCCGGCAAAGAAAGGGAAGGCCAAGGGCCTTTCCTTTTTTCCTGCCGGCAAATATGGTATGATACCAAAGACAGAAAAAGGAAAAGGAGACGTATTTTATGTCGACATTACCGTCTTATCCGCAGGAAAAGCTGGATGAGTGGAAGGCACAGTATATTGAGCTGCTGCGCAGCACAGGGCGTGAGGGCATTGAGGGCCTGATCCAATACCTGGAGGAGGAAACGGACTTTTTTACGGCGCCAGCCAGCACAAAATGGCATGGCGCGGTATACGGCGGCCTGCTGCATCACAGCCTGGAGGTGTATAAGCTGCTGGAAAACTTTTCCAAGCCGCTCAAGGATGTTTCCAAGGAAACGCTGATTCTCTGCGCGCTGCTGCATGACATTTGCAAGACCAACATGTATGTCGTGAGAAAGCGCAACGTAAAGGTAGACGGGCGGTGGCAGGAAGAGGAGTCCTTTGCCATCGAGGACCAATTTCCCTTCGGACATGGAGAAAAATCCGTATACCTTTGCATGCGTCATATCCAGCTGACGCCGGAGGAGGCGTTGGCGATTCGTTGGCATATGGGCGGCTATGATGATGCCGCCAAGAGCTTTATCGGCGGGCGCACGCAATCCAATGCCTATGAAAAGGTACCGTTGTGCGCGGCGCTCAACCTGGCGGATACCTATGCTGCCCATTTCAGGGCATAGGAAACAGAGGGAAATGAGGAAAAGGCCTGCCGGTGCGGGTTTGGAAAGGTGACGGGTTGTTTTGGGTTTTATAGCGGTGGACGTGGAGACGGCTTCCAGCCGTTCACAGGGATATATTTGCTCCATTGGCGTTTGTGTGATACGCGAGGGGCGCATCGTAGAGGAGTTTTATACGCTTTGCCATCCGGGCATTGCGATGGATCCTTTTTGCCGGAATATTCACGGCATCACCGATGAGATGGTAGAGGGCGCGCCCACGACGTACGAGATGCTGGAAAAGGTGGCGCCGTATTTAGACGGCCAGACAGTGGTAGCGCACAACGCGCCGTTTGATGTTAAGCAGATCCGCGAGGCGGCGGAGCGCGTGGGGTTTTCGCTGCCGGAATTTGACCATTGCTGTACGGTGCAGTTATCCCGAAAGGCGTTTCCGAACCGGCCGTCATACAGGCTGGGCGCGCTGGTGGACCTCATCGGTTTTCCCTTTACGGCACACAACGCCCTGGCAGATGCCAGGGCCTGCGCGGCTTTGTTTCTGGCCTGCCGGGCAGAGCTGGAGCGCCGCCCTGTGCCGAGACATCCTCAGCGCAAGAAGAAAAACAAAACTGCCGGCGTACAGAAGAATTGATGGAACGGCCTTGCGGGGCAGTGGGGAAAAGAACGGCGCATGCCGTTCTTTTTTGTCGCTGCAAGGGGTAAAGCGCGGCGGGCCGGAAAATAGGAAGGAAAAAAGGCTCTGTGTAAAGCATGAGTTAAAATATTTTGAGTATCGCAATTTTCTTTTGACTTTTTTCCGAAATTGAGTACAATACACTACGGAAGCAAAAATGTGAAACGATTCACAAAAGAGAACCTAGTAAGGAGAAACCCATGAAAGTAACTGGACTGAGAATGTATGGCGTCAATGACCTCCGCGTGGAGACCTTTGACCTAAGAGACATTACCGATGATGAGATTTTGGTAAAGATTTATACGGACAGCCTGTGCATGTCCTCGTACAAGGCAGCCATCCAAGGCAGCAAGCACAAGCGCGTGCCGGATGATATTGATAAGAACCCTGTGATCTTGGGCCATGAGTTTGCCGGCGTCATTGAAAAGGTTGGCAAAAATTGGCAGCATGAGTGGAAGGCAGGCGAGCGCTTTGCTCAGCAGCCGGCGCTGGGCGTGCCGGGAGACCCGCGCTCCCCGGGCTACTCGTTTCCCGATTTCGGCGGCGATATGACCTACTGCATCCTGCCCAAGGTCGTGATGGAAAACGGCTGCTTGATTCATTATAAGGGCGACAGCTTTTTCCATGCGTCGCTGGGAGAGCCGATGAGCTGCATCATCGGCGCGTTCCATGCCATGTACCATACCCAGCAGGGCGTATACACGCATAAAATGGGCATTGTAGACGGCGGCTCCATGGCGTTGCTGGCCTGCGCCGGTCCGATGGGCCTGGGCGCCATCGACTATGCCATGAATGCAAACCCGCGTCCCAAGCGCATGGTGGTTGCGGACATCAACAAAGAACGCCTGGCCCGGGCAGAAAAGCTGTTCCCCAAAGAAAAGGCGGCAAAGCTGGGCGTAGACCTGCACTTTATCAATACCGCGGAGGTAGAGGACCCCAAGGCGGCGATGCTGGCCCTCAATGAAGGCAAGGGCTATGACGATGTGCTGGTGTATGCGCCGGTGGCGCAGGTCGTGGAGCTGGCGGACAGCATTTTGGGCTACGACGGCTGCCTCAACTTCTTTGCCGGCCCGGTGGATACCCAGTTTGCGGCCAAGTTCAATTTCTACAATGTGCATTACAACGCGACCCACATCGTGGGCACCAGCGGCGGCAACAACGATGATTTGCTGGAAGCGTTGGAGATGACGGCCAAAGGCCAGATTGACCCGGCGGTGATGATCACCCATGTAGGCGGGCTGGATTGTGCAGCGGAGGCGACGCTGAACCTGCCCAACATCCCGGGCGGCAAAAAGCTGATCTATCCCGGCGCGTCGATGCCGCTGACCGCCATCGACGATTTTGAAAAGCTGGGCAAAGAGGACCCGTTCTTTGCAAAGCTGCATGCGCTGTGCGAAAAGCACAACGGATTGTGGAACGCGGAGGCAGAGGCATACTTCATCGAGGAAAAATGCCACAACTATTAAGCGGCAGAAAACAGATGAATCCATAGGCATACAGGCCAGCACGGCAGGGAATTCCTGCCGTGCTGTTTTGCATAATGGGACAGCCGGCAGGCACATACATGTAACAAGTTTACATTGACCTTGCGGCTAAGGCGTGATAAACTGAACGCGAATACCTAAAGGAGGGAACTTCCAAATGTGTGGAATTGTAGGGTATACAGGAAGTGAACAAGCGACCCCGATTTTGCTAAAAGGCTTAGGAAGGCTGGAATACCGCGGCTATGACAGCGCGGGGATTGCGGTAACGAGCCAGGACGGGGCTTTGCAGATCTGCAAGGCAAAAGGACGCCTCAGCAACCTGGAAAATAGGATCAAGAAAAATCCTGTGGCAGGGACGACGGGCATTGCGCACACCAGGTGGGCCACCCATGGCGAGCCTTCGGATGCAAACTCCCATCCGCATTTTGATGAAAAGTGTGAAATTGCTGTCGTGCATAACGGCATCATTGAAAACTATTTGGAATTGAAGGAAATGCTCATCGGCAAGGGCTATCAGTTCCGCAGCGAAACGGATACCGAGGTAATGGCGCATCTGCTGCGCGACAACTACGACGGCGATATGCTGCGCACCATCGGCAGGGTGATTCCGATGATCAAGGGCAGCTATGCGTTTGGCATCGTATGCAAGGAGGAGCCGGATACCATCTACTGCACGCGCAAGGACAGCCAGTTAATCGTGGGCCAATGCGCGCACGGCACGGTACTGGCGTCTGACATTCCCGCGATTTTGGAGTATACGCGCGACGTATATTTGATGGAGGAGCACGAGATTGCAAAAATGACGCCGGACAGCGTATCCTTCTATGACCTGGACGGCAGCCAGCATGAAAAGAAATCCATGCATGTGGACTGGAACGTAGAGGCGGCGGAAAAGGGCGGCTATGAGCATTTCATGCTCAAGGAGATCCATGAAGAGCCGGATGCCATGCGCAATACGCTGATGCTGATGATGGATGCGACCGATAAGGGCACCATGCTGCGCCAGGATGTGCTCAAGATGGATGAAGAGATGGTCAAGGGCATTTCCAAGATCGTGGTTTGTGCCTGCGGCACGGCCTATCATGCGGGCCTGGTCGGCAAGCTGCTCATCGAAAAGATGGCAAAGATCGCAGTGGATGTGGAGATCGCTTCGGAATACCGCTACCGTGATTTCATTTTGCCGAAGGATGCGCTGTTTGTGGTGGTATCCCAGTCTGGCGAAACGGCAGACACCATCGCGGCGCTGCGTGAGGCAAAGCGCAGAGGCGTAAAGACCCTTTCCATCACCAATGTGGTGGGCAGCACCGTGGCGCGCGAGGCCGACCATGTGCTATACACCTGGGCGGGCCCGGAAATCGCCGTAGCGTCCACCAAGGCGTTTGTATCCCAGTTGATGGTGTTCTATGTGCTGGCGGCGCATTTGGCAGAAAAAATGGGCTATATGAGCCGGGAAGAGCAGAGCCAATATTTGGATGAATTGCTGGCCCTGCCTGCCAAGGCGCAGAAGCTCATCGACAACGCTTCGCAGTATGCGGAGACGGCGAAGAAATTTTATACCGACCGCAACGCCTTCTATATCGGCCGCAATGTAGATAATGTGCTGGCCATGGAGGCTGCCTTGAAGCTCAAGGAGATCTCCTATATCCAGTGTGAAGCGTACGCAGCAGGCGAATTGAAGCACGGCACGCTGTCGCTGGTAGAGGAGGGCACGCTGGTCATTGCCATTGCTACGCAGACGCATTTGGTGGATAAGACCATCAACAACATCAAGGAATGCGCGGTGCGCGGCGCGTATATGATTGCCATTGCCATGGAAGGCGATATGCGCCTGGATAAAGAGGTGCAGGAGGTTTGGGAGATCCCGGCCTGCCCAGAGATCATGGCGCCGGCGCTGGTGGCCATCCCGGCCCAGTTGTTCGGCTACTACATGGCCTATGAAAAGGGCTGCGATATCGACAAGCCGAGAAACCTGGCCAAGAGCGTAACCGTAGAATAAAAGCACCCGAAGGGCGGACGTGTTCCGCCCTTTTTGTTTTGGGGCAAATATGGTACACTATTGAAAAAGAAAACAGCGATAAGGGGCTGGCAAAATGCAGCAGATTTTCCGTGTATATGTTGAAAAACGGCCGGGGTTTGCCGTGGAGGCAGAGGGCCTAAAGCGTGATTTGGCCGACCATCTGCACCTGAATTTGGAGCAGGTGCGCATTTTTGTGCGCTATGATGCAGAGGGCATTGACCACAAGACGTATGTACAGGCGAGGGATACCATTTTTTCCGAGCCGAACCAGGATGTGGTGTATGAGGAAACGCTGCCGCAGATGGACGGCTGGTTTGTTTTTGGCATGGAATACCTGCCAGGCCAGTATGACCAGCGGGCGGACAGCGCGGCCCAGTGCGTACAGATTTTGTCTCAGGGCGAGGCGCCGTTGATCCGCACGGCCAAGATCTATGCATTAAAAGGGGCGCTGACCGAAGCGGAGCGGCGTGCCATAGAGAATTATTGTATCAACCACATCGAGGCGGG
>CAJLPK010000017.1 GCA_905208455.1 uncultured Bacillota bacterium | reverse complement strand
CAGATAGGGTGATGCACATTGGATCCTGAACAGAAAAAGACGTACAGAGAGCTGCAAAAGACGCTGAGAAAGATACAAATCGTTTTATATGAGCTGGATCCTACATTGGTAGATTCTCAACATCGCTGGCGCCTGATGGGAAGACAGTTTGGGCAGGGCGTGATCAAAGGATTGGGAGGAGCTGTTGGGTTTACAATTTTAGGAGCCATTGTTATGGCAATTCTGACCTCGTTGGCGGCGCATAATATTCCGGTCATTGGAGATTTTATTGCAAGGATTATAGAGATAGTAAATGCAGCGGCAAAATAAATGACGAATCCATCCTTCCATGGTATAATATTTTTTATACGCCATGGGAGGTTTTTTATGTTAGAATCCATCATTATCATCATCGGTGTTGTATTGGACCGGCTGACAAAATTATGGGCAGCAGGCCCGCTTAAAGCTGTTGGGAGCATTGAATTTCTTCCCGGTGTTATGGAGTTTCATTATGTGGAAAACAGAGGTGCTGCTTTTTCGATGCTTTGGGGGCAGACCTGGGTTTTTATTGTCCTTACCTTGTTGATCGTGTTTTTTTTGGCTGGCTATCTATTGAAATTCAGAAAAACAGATGGTATTTGGATGCGTATTGCTGTTTCCAGTATCATAGCTGGTGCGATTGGCAATCTCGTGGATCGGTTATTCTATGGCTATGTGATAGATTTTTTGCGTCCAACCTTTATAAATTTCGCAGTGTTCAATATAGCTGATATTTTTGTGACTTGCGGTGCGGTCTTGTTTATTGTAATTCTGTTATTTTTTAATCCAAGAGAAAAGGAAAAGGCATGAACACCTACAAAGCGGTCATTGGAAAAGTGTTTGATGGAAGTCGTTTGGATGCCTGTTTATCACAGATAAGTGGGCTTACGCGCTCAAGATGCAGCCGGTTGATTGAGTCCGGCCATGTTCTGCTGGATGAACAAATTCCTAAAAATAAGACAAAGGTAAGGGAAGGACAGCATCTTTTTTGGGAGGTCCCTGAGCCTTCCATGCTATCTTTACAGCCGGAAAACATACCGGTCGATATTTTATACCAGGATGAAGATATTGCCGTTGTTAATAAGCCTAGAGGCATGGTAGTACATCCAGGAGCCGGCGTGGAGAGCGGTACGCTGGTGAATGCGCTTTTGTATCAGCTAGATAGTCTTTCGGGTATCAATGGCGCATTGCGTCCTGGCATTGTCCATAGACTGGATAAAGATACGTCAGGGGTTCTGCTGATTGCAAAAAACGATTTAGCGCACCAAGGACTGTCTAAGCAAATCGCCGAAAAAACTGCTTGCAGAGAGTATATAGCGTTGGTCCTTGGGAACATAAAGGACGATCAAGGCACGATAGATGCTCCGATCGGACGGCATAAAACACAGCGAAAGAAAATGGCAGTGGTGGAGGGAGGACGTGAAGCCAGAACGCATTTTCGTGTAGTCTATCGGTTTGGCGACGCTACATTGGTATGCTGTCGATTAGAGACAGGAAGGACGCACCAGATTAGGGTCCATATGGCATATATCGGGCATCCAGTTCTTTATGATCCGGTATATGGACCAAAATCGTTCAAGCATGAGAAGGGGCAATTGCTCCATGCGGCCCGGATCATGTTTGAACATCCCAGAACGGGAGAAGTATTATGCTTTTACGCACCACTAGATGAATATTTCCTAAAACAACTGAGAAATAGAGAAATTAACACAGAAACACTATACAAAATTATTTGGCCATGATATAGTTATTCCCCCAAAGAAATATATTTCTTTTGAGAAGAGGGAAGGTGTGCGATGATGGGAAATCAGGTAAAGATCATGGATGCTGTGCAGATTGACCGCGCCCTGGCGCGTATGGCCCATGAAATGATCGAAAAGAACAAGGATTTATCCAATATTGCACTGGTAGGTGTATATACTCGCGGCGTTCCGCTCTCTAAACGCTTAGCAGAGCGTATCGCGCAGTTTAGCGGACGGTGGGTAGATTGGGGCAGCCTTGATATTACACGTTATAGAGATGATTTTACGCCCGTCTCGAATGGCCCCATTGTACAGGATACGAATATACTTTTCCCGCTGCGCGGGAAAACGGTGGTCATAGTAGATGATGTTTTGTTTACAGGGCGCACGGCGCGTGCTGCCATGGATGCTGTTATGGATATAGATCGTCCGAAATCCATTCAACTGGCAATTCTGATTGACCGCGGACATAGAGAGCTTCCCATTCGCGCTGATTATGTGGGGAAGAATGTACCGACAGAGTATCAGCAGAAAGTCAGTGTCCGCCTTTTGGAATCGGATGAAGAAGAAGGCGTATATTTGATGAGTGAATGAAAAATTTTCTCAACGATGTATAAAAGAGAAAAGAGGGGGCATGATAGGATTGACCTCACAATAACCCCCTTGAGAAAGCCTCGCAGAGAAGTAAATGTATCTGCGGGGCTTTTTTCCATCAATGCTGAGAAACAGGGAGCAAGGAAGCTTACTCCGATATGGTGCAATTTTTCATAATGGTTTTGATAAAAATGTGCAGAGATGCCAGCAAAAGAACATATTGCGTATAATCAGAAGAGAAAGGGTTATGACAAAATCGTTGTTCTTGGCTGTTTTTCCACACTGGATTTTGCCAAGAAGGCTGGCATTGGCTTAAAATAAGAGGACGATTTTGAAAGCCGTCCAGAAACATGAGGCAGAGATTCCAAACGTTACACTTGATGTGGGGCATAGCTTACCCACCGCCGGTGGAACGGCAAATATAATCAATGTACAAAATTTAGAATCATCGCTTGAGTTCTGCTAAAAAAGCTTTTACTGCTGGAGAAAACGTTTGATACTTTTTTGTAACAATATATAAGTCAACTGAGAGCTCTGGCATAATGGGACGAAAAGCCAGATTTCTTCCTTGTGTATTTACCAGGCGGTCTAGACAAAGGGCATAACCAATACCATGCTCCACAAGAAATGTGGCATTGTAGATCAGATTGTAAGTAGCCACTACGTTGAGAACGGAATGATCTGCGCCAAACCATTCCAAATCCTGATGTCTGAAAAATGTCTGCTCCGGGATAATCAAGGGCAGGGATTTTAACTGATCAATATTCACTGCCTCCTGCCGGGCCAGTTCACAATCAGAAGGCATTAGAAGTCCATAGACATCCTTCATGTGAATATTCATGTAATCATACTTTTCCTGGCGCATCGGCCCTAATAGGAGCCCCATATCCACAAGCCCCTTGTCCAGGCGCTCCAGTATCATATCCGCATCACCGCTGTGGGTATGAAGCTGTACACCGGGATGGTGCTTATGAAATTCCGCTAGGATTTCTGCAATTTTATCCATAGCAATGGTTTCTCCGCAGCCGATGGCAATATGCCCCCGAAGGGTCTGTTCCTTAGTATGGAATGCGGCTTCTGTGTTATCCAGCAGCTCCAAAATTTCCCTTGCACGATCACGCAGATATTCTCCTTCTTCAGTCAGCGTCAATTTTCGTTTTCCTCGGATAAATAACTGCTTTCCCAGCTGCTGTTCTAATACCATCATCTGTTTGGACAGCGTAGGCTGCGTAATATACAGCGCTTCTGCCGCTTTTGTAAGATTCAACTCCCGTGCAACTGTCCAAAAATATTGTAGCAATCTTGTTTCAATCACGATCTGTTTGCCCCCCTTGACTCCCTCATTATATCACATAAATCATTCTTATAAGCTATGATAAATTATTCTTAATAGATATTTTCAATATTTTGAGGGGCGCTCTATACTGTATATGAAAGAAAAAACACCAGCATAGAAAGGGGAGAATGGGTGTGACGATTATTTCAAATCAGACGTTCGACGAGGAACGGGCGCTGTATCACAGCAGAGAGCTGGCCATTTCAGGCTGTATCTTTGATGGCCCGGCTGATGGGGAAAGCGCGCTGAAGGAAAGTTCTCATATTACAGTACAAAACAGCTTTTTTAATCTACGGTATCCTTTCTGGCACGATCATGAGCTGAAAATTACCGGCTGTGAGCTGACAGCCTTGTGCCGCGCTGCATTGTGGTATTCCAGCAGCATTATGATTAAGGATACTAAGCTTCATGGAATCAAGGCACTGCGGGAATGCCGCAATGTAAGCATCAGCGGCAGCGATATTCTTTCACAGGAATTTGGGTGGTCTACCCAAGGGATACTCATGGAGGATACGCATGCAGTAAGCGAGTACTTTATGATGCGAGCCGAAGACCTGACATGCCGCAATGTAACGCTTCAAGGCAAATACGCATTCCAGTATATTAAAAACGCTGTGTTTGAAAACTGTACGCTTGAAACAAAAGACGCTTTCTGGCATGGGGAAAATATTACGGTACGGAATAGTGTTATCAAGGGCGAATACCTGGCATGGTATTCCAATGGCTTGACCCTAGAAAATTGCAAGATCATCGGAACTCAGCCCTTCTGCTATTGTACCGATCTGAAACTGATTCACTGTGAAATGATTGACTGTGACCTTTCTTTTGAAAAATCCGAGGTGGAGGCTACGATCATTACGCCAGTTGTAAGTATTAAGAACCCAAAGCGCGGCACGATCCAGGTTCCTGCTGTCGGTGAAATCATTCGAGACGATTCGCAGGCCCATGGGCAAGTGATCGTGAATTCCTGCCACTTGCGCAAGGGCAACGTATAATGTCACCTGATTTCAGGATAGGAGGAAACACGGTATGCACAATTATATTGGCAAACTGAATGAAATTTCCATATCTGCTGCTATAACCGTAGCGTAGCTCTTGCAGGCGATCTTTACACCATGAAGACATGGGCAAAGCAGGGAATGCGGCTATCGTGGCAGACATTTCCTGCGGCGGTTGTGGACACTGCAGTATAAACGGCGGGTGCATCCATAAGGATGACAATATAATGTGACTCGTTGTGCCTTTTACTATTTTGGCGTATGTGCACAAATGAAAATGGTCATGGATCGTTTTTACAGCTGTACGGGGAAGATTATTCGATAGAAGGCTGAAAGCTGTGCTGATTTCCGCCGCATGGAATGATTATGACGATGGAATGCCATTCCTTACAACTACTACCAAAGGCTGTGCCGCTATATGAACTGTACCGATTGCGGTATGGTGCTGGGTATCGGTTGCGGCACACCCGGGATGGCCATGCACAGCGCCTATACGCAGGAGGCATATCATTTGGGAAAGCCATTATAAAGGGGAGATATGATTATGAAGAGAATTAAGAGATGGACTATCGCTCTTTTTGTCCTGACTATGGGACTTGCACTGACAGCGTGCAGTGGACAAAACGCAGGGGAAGAAGCATTACAGAACGAACCGATGGCTCCTTTCGATACACTGAGGCAACCGCAGGCAAGCCAAGGCAAAGAATCATCAGAAGAAAACGGAAGGATCCTGGTAGCTTACTTTTCCGCTACAGGCAACACGGAGGCAGTGGCACAGATCATAGCCGATCAGCTGGAAGCTGACCTGCTTGAGATCGTTCCAGCCCAGCCTTACACAGAGGCCGATCTGAATTATACGGATGACGCTTGCCGAGCAAACCGGGAACAAAACGATCCAAATACCAGACCAGAGATTGCCACAACATTAGACAATATAGAAAACTACGATGTAGTACTGTTGGGATTCCCTAAAATGGAGCAGGATTATATCTGTGTATAGCGGTGTATTGCGTAGAGGAAGGAGGTGAATAGGAACAGTAAACACAGCAGAATCAAATTTGCAAAAATTATCCGGCATGCAAGTAAATTGGGCTGGAAGCCATCGTTTTGCACAAGGCGCTGATGAATCGGCTGTTACAGATTGGCTTTCTACCTTTGATTTTGCAAAAGATAAATAAACCATTAAGTATTATTGGCAGGGATATGCCAATCTGCCTTGAGCGTACCGGCCTTTCTTCATTGTGAAATAAGAGTCCAAAATGGGAGATCGGGTTCTTACATACTACTGTTTAGGATAAGGTGGGAGGTGATCTTCCGGCAGAAAATGAAAAGGATGCTCTAGGCCATCGAGCTATCAACCTCCATAAAAATTTCTCCTGCAATAGGTACTGAGAGTATTCGGAAGGTCGGACAGTCTTGAAAACCATTCACCAATGATATTTTCCCATAGGCAGCAAGCGCCTATGGGAATTTTGTTGCTCACTTTTTGCGGTGCTCGTATTTTTTGAAAAGCAAATAAAAATATTTTTGCAAAACTATTTCTCGAAATAGGGCGCGTGGCATAGCGGCACGAAAAGGGGAGAAACAGGGACGATAAAAATAAGCTCGTCTCCTTTGATGAGGCAGAAGCCACAGGCAAACAGAAGCCAGTGAATTGCGATCCATGTAACGAATCAATAGAAGTTCTGAAATGCAAAAGCTATGACAAGGCAGAACCCTAAAAGGCCATAGCGGATAAATATATCATCAAGTCCATAAAAACAAAGGAGCAGGCAAAATCTCACTTCAATACTTATATGAGAAAGACGATTCATATAAAAAAATCGAGTGTCCACAACTTTAATTCGTTATGAACACTCGATATGGTGCGAGAAACAGGACTTGAACCTGCACGTCCTTGCGAACACTAGCACCTGAAGCTAGCGCGTCTGCCAATTCCGCCATTCTCGCAAATATAAAATTGTTGGTGGATGGGGGTGGATTCGAACCACCGAAGTCTGAGACGGCAGATTTACAGTCTGCTCCCTTTGGCCACTCGGGAACCCATCCATATAAGCAATATAATAACTGGTGGAGCTGGTGATGGGACTTGAACCCGCAACCTTCTGATTACAAATCAGATGCTCTGCCAATTGAGCTACACCAGCAAAGTAGGGAAGAAGTGGCGACCCGGATGGGTTTCGAACCCACGACCTCCAGCGTGACAGGCTGGCATTCTAACCATCTGAACTACCGGGCCATAAAATGGTGGGCCCTCAGGGACTTGAACCCCGGACCAATCGGTTATGAGCCGACCGCTCTGACCAACTGAGCTAAGGGCCCAAGGGTAAAATGGTGACCCCTAGGAGACTCGAACTCCTGTTACCGCCGTGAAAGGGCGGTGTCTTAACCGCTTGACCAAGGGGCCGTATACTGTCTATTGGTCGGGGCGGAGGGATTCGAACCCGCGGCCTCCTGCTCCCAAAGCAGGCGCGCTACCAAACTGCGCCACGCCCCGTCGTGGAGCCGCACCCCGCGCGACAAGTGATAATATACAGCATAAAACAGTTCATGTCAAGCCTGAAATACAAATTTTTTGCGTTTACTTTACTATCTTTTGTTTTAGAAAATTATCTTGTTTGCTTGCTGTTTAGAAATTTCTTCTTTTCTGGTATAATAAATTGTTAACAGACAAGATTCGACAGGAGGACCAGCAGTGCCGGAAAATAACAGCTTCAAAGCAAAACGCACGTATGCCATCCATACATTTGGCTGCCAAATGAACGTGAGAGAAAGCCAAACCGCACAGGGTATTTTGGAGCATGAAGGATACGTACAAGCTTTATTGGAAGATCATGCGGATGTTATTTTGTTTAATACATGCTGTATCCGTGAATTGGCAGAACAAAAAGCCTGGACAGCCATTGGAGCAACCAAAAAGCTAAAGGAGAAGAGGCCAGATACCATTGTTGGGGTATTTGGCTGTATGATGGCTGAGGAAGGAAATGTAAAAGAACTTAGAAAAAGGTTCCCTTTTGTGGATTTTGCGCTGGGAACCAATTCTTTACACGATTTGCCGGAGGCACTGCATAAGGCGGCCCAGGGGATAAAATTGAGAGAAGCTAAAATTGGTGATGCCGATCAGGAGTTTGATTTGCCGGCTCACCACAACGAGCCGCCGCTTGCGTTTATCAATATCATTCATGGCTGCAATAATTTTTGTACCTACTGCATCGTTCCTTATGTAAGGGGACGGGAAAAATCCAGGCCGTTTTCCCTGATTGTGCAGGAGGCAGAGCAGCTAAAAGCGCAGGGTTATAAAGAGATTACGCTGTTGGGACAAAACGTAAACAGCTATGGCAATGATCGGCGCAGCGGACAAAATTTTGCGCGCCTGCTTCGCGAATTGAATGACATAGGGATAGAGCGTATTCGGTTTATGACGAGCCATCCAAAAGATTTAAGCGATGATATGATCTCGGCTATGGCAGAGTGTGAACACGTATGCAAGCAGATCCACCTGCCCGTACAGAGCGGTAGTAATACTATATTGAAGGCAATGAACCGAAAATATACGCGGGAGCATTATTTAGACCTGGTGGATAAGCTTAGAGCAGCGATGCCGGATGTTGGCATCACAACAGATTTAATTGCGGGTTTCCCGGGAGAAACGGAACAAGACCATCGCGATACGCTGGCGCTTATGGAACAGGTACGCTTTGATGCAGCATTTACTTTTGCATATTCTCCGCGGAAAGGAACGCCGGCGGCCAAGATGGAGGATGCAATATCGCAAGCAGTAAAGCAGCAGCGGCTGGCTGAGTTGATTGAGCAGCAGAAAAATGATTCCCAAAAAATCTATCAGTCTTTGGTTGGAACAGAGCAATGTGTATTGGTAGAGGGACATAGCAAAAAGGATAGCCGACAAGCAACAGGAAAGATTGACCGCGGCAGGACTGTCAATTTTGACCAGGGCGGAGAACCGGCAATGCCTGGAGATTTTATTAAAGTCCGGATTACTCAGGCCAAGACAAATACCTTGTTTGGACAACGGTGTTAGGAGGATTTCATGGCAAAGCTTTCACCCATGATGCAGCAGTATTTGCTGCTGAAGGAGTCCTATAAAGACTGCATATTAATGTTTCGCTTGGGCGACTTCTATGAAATGTTTTTTGAAGACGCTCAAACGGCCAGCAAAGAATTGGAGCTGGTTCTAACAGGGCGGGATTGCGGCCTGGAGGAGCGGGCGCCCATGTGCGGCGTTCCCTACCATAGTGTAAACAATTATATAAAAAAACTGGTGGAAAACGGGCATAAGGTTGCCATTTGTGAGCAGATGACAGACCCCGCAACCTCCAAAGGTTTGGTAGAAAGAGAGATCGTGCGTGTCATTACACCAGGCACTGTGATAGAGGAGAATATGTTAGAGAGGGAAAGCTGCCGATATATTCTTTCTGTCTTTTGGAAAAAGCCTGTATTGGGCTGCGCATGGTGCGATGTTTCTACGGGTGAGTTTGTTGTAGATCAGATTAAATCAGATGGCATTGCGCAGGCGCTGGAGCAGATCATAGGGCTGCTGGATCCTGCGGAAATCATTACGGATGATGCAACCTATTTAGCAGCATTGCCTACATTATCACAGATCAAGGCAATGGTAACAACCCAAGGAGCATGGAATTTTTCCAAACAAAACGCGGAGGAATCCCTTCTAAAGCAGTTTCATCAGCCGAACATTAAGGAGCTGGGGCTGGAAAAGCTGCCGGTTGGCGTGCAGGCAGCGGGAGCGCTTAGCACATATTTGATTCAAACGCAGAAAGTATCCTTGCTGCATATCAACCGTCTGCAAAAGGCAGATGATGCGAACATCATGTTGCTGGATAAAAGCACGAAACGCAACTTGGAGCTGACACAGCCCATGATGGGAGGCGGAAAAAAAGGAACGCTGTTTGGTGTTTTAGACAAAACGAGAACGGCGCAGGGCAGCAGGCTGCTTAAGCGTTGGATTGAGCAGCCATTGCAAAATGCAGAAGCCATAGAACACAGACAAAATGCGGTATCCTGTTTTTTCCAGGACTTTGGATTGAGAGAGCAGGTTCGGGATTGCTTGGATAAAGTATATGACCTGGAAAGGCTTTGCAGCAAGATCTCGTATCAAACGCTGAATGCAAGGGATGCAAAAGCAATCTGCCAGTCGTTGTCGGTTGTGCCTGAAATTAAACATATATTAGCAAAAACTGGTGTGCCGGAGATCTCATCTATTTTGGATCGGCTGGATCCGCTGGAAGGCCTGGTATCCTTGATAGACAGCGCGCTGATTGATGATCCGCCCATTTCCGTTCGCGATGGGGGGATTATTAAGCCGGGCTTCAACCAAGAGGTGGATACGTTAAAAAGTGCAGCAACGGATGGGAAACAATGGATGGCGGAGCTGGAGGCGCGCGAAAAAGAAGAGACAGGCATTAAAACATTAAAAATAGGCTACAACAAGGTGTTTGGCTACTATATTGAGGTCAGCAAAGGACAAATTTCTCAGGTGCCGTATCGGTATGTACGCAAACAAACGCTTGTCAATGCAGAGAGATATATCACAGAAGAGCTCAAAAAAATGGAAGAGACGTTGCTGGGTGCACAGGAAAAGTGCGTCCGGCTGGAATATGCAATGTTTGTATCTCTTAGGGAGGAGATTACAACGCATATCCGTACTCTGCAGACCACTTCAAAGGCATTGGCGGAGCTGGATGTATTACAAGCGCTGGCATTTGCCGCGTATGAAAATAAATATATTAGGCCGAAAATCAACCAGTCTGGCGGTATTCATATTACAGAGGGACGCCATCCTGTTGTGGAAAAGACAGTTTCTGGATTTGTGCCGAATAATGTAGAGATGGATCAGGAAACGGATAGGCTTCTGGTAATCACGGGTCCTAATATGTCAGGGAAAAGCACTTATATGCGGCAGGTGGCGGTCATTGTGCTGATGGCGCATATCGGTTCTTTTGTGCCGGCAGATTTTGCAGATATTTGCTTGGTGGACCAGATTTTTACCAGGGTAGGCGCTTCTGATGATTTGGCTTCCGGACGCAGCACATTTATGGTAGAAATGACGGAAACAGCCAATATTTTGAACCATGCGACCAAAAACAGCTTGATTCTGCTAGATGAAATCGGCCGGGGAACAAGCACATTTGACGGACTTTCCATTGCCTGGGCAGTATCGGAGTATTTGTGCAATCCCCAAAATGTAGGAGCAAAGACCCTGTTTGCTACGCACTATCATGAATTGGCAGGGCTGGAAAGCGCCATGCCAGGCGTAAAGAACTATTGCGTACTGGCCCGGGAAATGGGCGATGACATTGTGTTTCTTCATAGGATCTCTCCAGGAGCGACGGATAAAAGCTTTGGTATAGAGGTAGCGAAATTAGCAGGTGTGCCAAAACAAGTTGTAAAGCGTGCGAGAGAGATTTTGAATAACCTTCAGGATGTTAGTTTGAATCCTCATTTGAATACAGAGGAAAAGACCAATGTGGAGGGGCAAATGCAATTTGAGGCAGGCAAAGACAATACCAAGGAAATTATGAAGCAATTATGCAGTATGGATATGACGCAAATTACGCCGATGGAGGCGTTTGCAATGCTGCATGAGCTTACGTTGAAGGCAAATGGAGTAAAATAAAGAATGCGGATACAATTATTAGATGAATCTACAAGCAATCGTATTGCAGCAGGGGAAGTTGTAGAGCGCCCTTCTTCTGTGGTCAAGGAGCTTTTAGAGAATGCATTGGATGCAGGGGCAACCTCTATTTCTATAGAGATTGCCAGCGGTGGCTTATCCTTGATTCGGATCGCAGATAACGGCTCCGGGATCCATCCAGACGATCTCCCATTGGCATTTATGCGCCACGCAACGGGAAAGATCCGTAATGGAGACTCCTTGATGGCCATTGAAACTATGGGATTTCGCGGTGAAGCGCTTTCCAGCATTGCTGCCGTTTCCAGGGTGGCTTTATCCTCTCGGCAAAAGGGAAAAGAGCTTGGTTCCTCTATCGTCTTGGAGGGAGGAAAGGTTGTTGACCAGGGAACGGTAGGATGCCCGGAGGGAACAAATTTAACGGTAAGAGATTTGTTTTTCAATACGCCGGCTAGGTTGAAATTTGTAAAATCCCCATCCGTGGAGGCGGCAAAGGTATCGGATGTGGTGCTTAGAGCAATTCTTTCCCACCCTGAGATATCCATTCGTCTAGTGAATAATCATAAAATGGTTTATCACAGTCCTGGAAGCGGCCTAAGGGATGCCATTGTATCGGTATATGGCAAGCAGATCGTGCATCAGCTTTTATCTGTTTCATATCAGCATGATTCACTAAAAATAGAAGGCTATATTGGGGCTCAGGAGCTCTCTCGGCAATCGCATGCAGGGCAAACGTTGATTGTCAATGGCCGTGTGATTCAAAGTAAATTATTATCAGAAGCAGTGCAAAAAGGATATGGGCAGACGCTCATGATAGGCCGCTTTCCTTTTTTTGTACTAAATTTGGAAATGCCGTATGCCAATGTAGATGTCAATGTTCACCCGCAAAAGGTGGAGGTGCGCTTCGCAGATCCATTGGCTATCAGCGCCAGCGTCACAGAAGCAGTGCAGCGAGCCATTGCTTTGCAGCAAAAAGGAGAGGAGAAAGCAGAGCGCGCGTTTGTGTATCAAAAAGAGCTTCCTGCGGAATACCCGCAACAGGAGCAAATACCGCAGCAATTGGAATTGAAGGAAGAGGGGGTATCCCGATCTGACATGGCGCCACAGGTCTCTGCACAAGAAACAGAATCGGGCGCAGATTATACCAAGCATACCCTATGGGAAAATGAAAAACAAACTCCATCCAGCTTTGCTTTTCGGCTAGAGAGCGGCGCTTATGAACTGCATGAGGATGCGGGTATCATGCCACCGCGCACGATCCCGATTGCGTCCCCTAATAGAGGGGAGGAGGCAGTTGATTCTGTGGAGATGAAAGCTGAGCGAAAGTCCTTGGGGGAACATCCAATCGTATTAGGCCAGTTATTTGAAACATATCTTTTGGTGCAGTCAGGTGAATTGTTCTATATTATTGATCAACATGCAGGGCATGAAAGGCTTACCTATGATGCTTATCTAGCGCAAATTTTGCAAAGTGACGTGGTGTCACAGCCAATGCTGGTTCCGGATATTTTGTCTTTGACTTTTTCGGAAATGGCGGCTTTTCAGGATCATCAGGACATTTTTGCGCGCCTCGGATTTGATGCGGATATTTTTGGAGAAAAAGAGGTAATCGTTCGCTCATATCCTTTGGTTTTAGGAACGGTATCTTTTGCTAGATTTTTTACGGATGTATTAGATCATGTGCTCAATGGTGAGAACGTACAGATGAGCGATATGGTGATGCATAAGCTGATTCGCTCTGCATGCAGACACAGCATAAAGGCGGGAGACATATTGAGCCAGGAGGAAATGGAAATGCTCGTAGACAAATTGCGCAATCATGAGCATTTAACCTGCCCGCATGGAAGGCCTATCGCAATTCGTCTTTCTAAGACGGATTTGGAAAAGAGATTCGGGAGATTGGTATGAAACAGCGGATCCCAGTTGTGGTCGTAGCGGGGCCAACAGCATCAGGAAAGACAGCAATGGCCATCCATTTGGCAAAGAGCTTTGATGGAGAGATCATCAATGCTGACTCTATGCAAGTTTACAAGGAACTGAATATAGGCGCTGCCAAGCCGACCAAGGAAGAGCAGCAAGGCATTCCGCACCATATGATGAGTATTGTGCCGGTATCAACTGAATACACAGTAAGCCAGTACGCACAACAAGCAACCAAAGCTATTGAGGAGATTTACAATAGGGGAAAGCTTCCAATTATATGTGGCGGGACAGGACTTTATATTCGTGCTATTTTATATCATATGTCATTTTCAAATGCTGTTTCGGATAGAAATATTCGACAGGAGTTGCTTGAATATGTAAATAAAAATGGAAAATATGCTTTACATCAAATGCTTCATAGCATTGATGAAAAAACCGCAGCGCGCTTGCATCCAAACGATGTAAAAAGGGTAATTCGTGCATTGGAAGTTTTTCAGATTACAGGAAAACCGTTTAGCCAACAAGGTAACAATAAGATGCCTCAGAAAAAGGATATTTACCATACTTTATTATTAGGGTTACAATGGCCTAGAGAAAAATTGATGGAGCGAATAAAAAAAAGAATTGATATTATGGTTGACGAAGGGTTGATTGATGAAGCAAAATACATTTACAATCTAAATTTATCAACTTCCTTGCCTTCTATGCAAGGATTAGGATATAAACAGCTTTTTGCCTATTTTGATGGATCGTGCAGCTTAGAAGAAGCGCTGGAGCAGATATTCATACAAACAAGGCAGTTTGCCAAGAGACAAATGACCTGGTTTCGTCATCAGGAGCCAGAGATATGCTGGATTAAGGCAGATGAGCCAGAGGCTATTTCAACGGCAGAAGCCTTGGTTGCAGAATTTATATTTGACTGTGTATCGAAAAACTTTTTTAATGCGAAGGGAGAGCGATTAAAATGAAATTGGCTTCATTATTGGGAATATCAGAAGAAGCAGAGAATATATTGCTCCAATGCGAAAAGGAGATAGAACCTTTATTTACACGAGTACAAGAGATGGCACAGTATAATCAAGCAAAGGTTTTGAAGGCTTTTGCAGATTGTGGTATCCAGGCATCTCATTTTGTGTGTAGCAGCGGCTATGGCTATGATGATATTGGCAGAGATACTCTTGAGAAGCTATTCTCAAAAACATTTGGCAGCCAAGATGCGCTTGTACGCCCTCAGATTGTATCGGGAACACATGCCTTAGCCATTGCATTACAAGGATTACTAGAGCCTGGCCAGACGCTCTGTTACATATCTGGAAAGCCGTATGATACGCTGGAACAAGTGATTGGCATAGAGGATACGCTGGGGGCCTTGACGCGCTTAGGAATCGGCTATAAGCAAATTGAACTTTTACCGGATGGGAGCATGGATTATCAGGCAATCAAGAAAGCTCTGCGGGAGGATGCCTCTATTTCTGTTGTTGCTGTGCAGAGAAGCGCAGGCTATGCATGGCGCAGAAGTTTGTGTGTAGACGAAATTAGAGAACTGGCAGATTTGGTACATGCGCATAACCAAGATATTATGGTTTTTGTCGATAACTGTTATGGGGAGTTTACGGAAGAAAAGGAGCCGGTTGGCGTAGGTGCTGATGCGATGGCTGGTTCTTTGATTAAAAACCCAGGTGGAGGGATCGCACCGACCGGCGGCTATATTGCAGGGACCGAAAAAGCCATTGCTAAAGTTGAACACGCTTTGACTGCTCCTGGGATCGGACGCGCTTGCGGTTCCTATGAAGCATCATACAGGCCATTTTATCAGGGATTCTTTTTGGCGCCTACTGTAACTGCAAGTGCAGTGAAAACTGCCATCCTATTTGCGCAGGTGTTTTCCAAGCTGGGATATGAAGTCAATCCAGTTCCTGAAGCAATGCGCAGTGATATCATTCAATCCATTGCATTTCGAGCAGCGGATCCATTGCTGGCATTTTGCCGCTCAATTCAAAAGGCGTCTCCCGTTGACTCTATGGCAACGCCAGAGCCCTGGGCCATGCCTGGCTATACCCATGAGGTTGTAATGGCGGCAGGGGCGTTTGTGCAGGGCTCCTCGATTGAACTTTCGGCAGATGCTCCAATGATAGAGCCATATATTTGCTATTTTCAGGGAGGATTAACCTATGAGCATGGCCGCATTGGTTGTTTATATGCATTGGATGCAGTCTTAAAATCGAAATAAAAAAGAAGGGGAGAGCGCATAGCTTTCCCCTTTTCTAATCAATAATTACGGATAAGGCCGATTACCTTGCCCAATATTTGCACCTCATCAAAGTACATAGGATCCATAAGATCATTCTCTGGTTGAAGGCGTATCCTGTTCTCTTCCTTATAGAATCGCTTACAAGTTGCTTCATTGTCTATGAGCGCTACAATAATATCGCCATTTTCTGCTACATTGGTCTGCCTTACAATGATTCTGTCTCCATTGAGTATTCCGGCCTTAACCATACTTTCTCCCTTGATTTCCAATGCAAAGGTTTCCTTCGTGTCGTAGGGAACAATTTCTTTTGGCATGGCTATATATTCTTCCAGGTTTTCTTCCGCTAAGATTGGCATGCCAGCAGCGACCTGCCCCAGCAATGGCACATTGACTGCCTGGATCTCTAGCGGGCCCTCAGTGGATATATCTCCATCCTCGATCAATTCTATTGCCCTTGTTTTAGAAGGATCTCTCCGTATATATCCCTGCTTTTCCAAGCGGGCTAGATACCCATGTGCCGTAGAGGTTGATTTTAGATTTAATCCTTGACAGATGTCCCGTACTGCCGGCGGGTATCCATGTTGCTTCATAAAAGAACGAATATAATCAAGTACTTTTTGCTGTTTTGCACTGATAGCCATCGTGAAACCCCTTCCTGTTTCGCGTTCCATTTTCTTGGCATTAGTATACCATACGAACATTTGTTCTTCAATGGTTTTTGAAACATTTTTTTGAATATGATATACTATTTTTCGGATAGGAGGGGACTTTTTTGGCAGAATGTACGCTATATGATAAGGAATGTGACCTTTGCGGGGAATGTGATGACTATTGCCCCTATAAACATAAATTATGTGATAATTGCTTTGAATGTCTGGATCAGCCAACTGAGGACTATGCAAAAATTAAGATCGAAGCAATCTTAATGGATGAAAATGAAATAAAAAGAAGGGAAGAAGAGAAGTAATATTCTTCTCTTCAATCCCTGAGCTTTACTTTGCCTGCTGCCATCCTCCGTTTTTCATCACTCATAGCAGCATAATGTTTTCTCGTTGTATTAACATCTTTATTTCCCAAAACATCTGCAACAAGATAAATATCGCCTGTTTCATAGTTGAGCATTGTACCGTAGGTAGAACGAAATTTGTGTGGTGAAATCTTTTTCAAGGGTGTCACGATATTGGCATATTTTTTGACTAGCATCTGAATGGCCCGTTGGCTCATTCTTTTTTTCTGGATGGATAAAAATAATGCGTGTTCCGAACCTTTGGCTGGAATGATCGTCTCACGCACAGCCATATAATCCTTGACAGCCCTTTCTACTTCTTCACCAAAATATAAGATGACACTAGCGCCGCCTTTACGAGTTACCAAGAAGCTGTTTGCAGAGAAATCGAAATGCTCTATATCCAGCCCCACCAATTCTGAGATTCGTATACCAGTTCCTAGCAGCAAAGTAAAGATAGCTACATCACGAAGGCGCGTGATATTATGATATTTTTGCTGCCTTTTGGTAAGATCTGTTCCTTTTTCCACCTCATCCATGATTTTAGCTACTTCATCTGGTTCTAAACGAACGATTGGCTTTTCCTTAATTTTGGGCATGTCAACTTTTTCTGCGACATTGGCAGGAATACGCTCCATCTTATACAGATACTTAAAAAATGATTTAAGCGTAGCGATTTTTCGCTTTTTTCCAGTGTTGGCATTCTCATAATCACGGCCATCCTGTCCCTTATAATAGTTTAGGTGTTCGAGATAGCGTTCTAAGACGATAGGGCGAATCGATGCCAACACCTCATCGGTAAAATCTGATAGAGACATGGATAAATATTGATCTTCATGGTCTATTAAATAATGGAAGAATAAGCGTAAATCATATGCGTAATTAAGCCTCGTAAGAACTGTTGTGGTTGGCTCTATTCCTCTAAAAAAATCCTCACAGCATGGGGGAAGCGATTGTATCAAAGCACGCAAACGTTCCGTCCTTTGGCGCGCAATTTTCGTATGATAAGAAACAGTGGTAGTTGTGTCTTTCATAAAACCTCCGTACAAATTACACTTTTCATGACTTGTATTTTATAAAAAGGATAACGGAAAACTAAAAATTTGTCAATAACTTTTCGTAAAACATGAGTTTTGCGCATAGTTATAATCCTAGTAAAAAAGGAAAAGAGAATCCCCTCTCTTCCTTTTTATCTTACGATTTTCGGTGAGCCGCAATCGCCCCTGTCGCCAACTTATCAGCACGATTGTTGTAAGGATTATCGGCATGGCCTTTGACCTTGTGAAAGCAAACTGTGTGATACTGTGTGAGCTCCAAAAGCCTTTGCCAGTATTCGACATTTTCCACAGGCTTTTTATCTGCTTTTTTCCAACCTCTGGATTGCCAGCTTATAAGCCAGTTTTTTGTAAATGCATTATACAGATAGGCACTATCCGTATACACATCTACATTGCATGGCTCTCTTAAAACAGCTAAACATTCGATACAGGCCTGGAGCTCCATTTTATTGTTCGTGGTGTGTGGATCAAAGCCGCTTAGCTCTTTTTTATAGGCATTGTACATAAGAATACCGCCCCAGCCGCCCGGACCGGGATTTCCACTGCATGCACCATCACAATAGACGGTTACTTTTTTCACGAAATTAACCCCTATCTATTTCTTAAAGCTTATTAAATTTTTCTGTGCAGCGGTCTACACAGTCCATCACAGCAGCGCGGAATCCGCGATCCTCCAATGCTTGTACTGCTACGATTGTTGTGCCGGCCGGAGAACAAACCGCATCCTTGAGAGCCCCGGGATGTTCTTTGGTTTCCAACACCATTTTAGCTGCCCCTAGAACGGCCTGGGCTACTACTCGATAGCCAATATGCCTTGGCAGGCCCCATTTACAAGCAGCATCTGCCAATGCTTCAATGTACATATAAGTATAAGCAGGACTGCTGCCGGCAACGCCTGAAAAAATAGCAATGTGTTTTTCTTCCAAAACCTCTACCTGCCCCATTTGGGCAAATACGCTTTGAATATAAATAAATTCTTCTTCTGTCAAATCATTTTCCGCACAAAGACAGCTCATCCCTTCCCCAACCAGTAAAGGAGTATTAGGCATTACGCGGAGAACTCTTCCTTCATTCCCTAGCGAGGCTTTTAGCTTTACATTGGTCCAACCTGCGACAATGGAGATAAACGCCTTAGATGCGTCTACAGCGGGCCTAATATCAACCATAACATCGCCCAAATACTGTGGCTTAACGGCAAGAAAAATAATATCGCTCTTTTCCACTACTTCTCGGTTGGATTTTGCGGCGACAAACCCGATTTCTTTCGCTTTCTTTTCCAGCTTGTTTGGATCTAAGGCAGAAACAATGATATTTTCAGGCTTTGCAAGGCCGGAAGACAGCATACCTTTATAAATGGCGCTTGCCATATTGCCATTGCCAATAAATCCAATTTTCTTTTGAATGCTCATACCTTTTGTCTCGATACTCATTTACCCCGCTTCCTTTCCATTTGACAGAATTTACAATGTGCTTTTATTATATCCACTTTGCAGAAGCAAAGCAAGGCAAGCGAAAAATAGAAAAGTTTTCTTGACGAAATAGAAAAAAGGTGGTACGATATTTGCGTTTGATTTAGGGGTATGGTGTAACGGTAGCACGAAGGTCTCCAAAACCTTTTGCGAGGGTTCAAATCCTTCTACCCCTGCCAAAAATCCCAATCTTTTGGGATTTTCTTTTTTTATAAACAGAAAAGGAGCGCTGATAAACTCTCATTTACCAGCGCTCCTTTTGGTTTTCTTTATTTTGCAAAGTCAACCGCACGCGTTTCACGGATCACATTGATTTTGATCTGTCCCGGATAATCCAGCTCCTGCTCAATTTTTTTGGCAATATCTCTGGCCACAAGGATCATCGTTTCATCCGTAACATTTTCAGGCTTTACCATAATACGAATTTCACGACCAGCTTGAATGGCAAAAGAATGCTCTACGCCATCAAATGAGTTGGCGATTTCCTCAAGCTTTTCAAGTCGCTTGATATAGTTTTCTAGTGATTCTCGCCTAGCCCCAGGACGCGCTGCACTGATAGCATCAGCTGCTTGTACTAAGACCGCTTCCAACGTCGTCGCTTCTACATCCCCATGGTGGGCAGCAATGCAAAGCTGGACTTCCGCATTTTCACGATATTTTTTAGCCAAATCCACACCAATCTGTGCATGCGGCCCCTCGATTTCATGATCTGCGGCTTTACCAATATCATGCAGCAAGCCACCGCGCTTTGCCAGCGCTACATTGCCGCCCAGCTCAGATGCCATGAGTCCGGCAATATGAGAAACTTCAAGGCTATGCTTTAGCACATTTTGCCCATAACTCGTGCGAAATTTCAAACGGCCCAATAGTTTCAAAAGCTCCGGATGCACCCCATGAATACCGGCATCAAACAATGCCTGTTCGCCGGCTTCACGTATTTGCTGATCCACTTCCTTTCGGGCTTTTTCCACCATTTCCTCAATACGAGCAGGATGAATCCGTCCATCCTGAATCAAACGCTCCAAAGCAATGCGGGCAATCTCACGGCGTACAGGATCAAAGCCGGATAAAATTACGGCTTCCGGCGTATCGTCAATGATAAGATCAATGCCGGTTGCTGTTTCTAAGGCCCGGATATTTCTACCTTCTCTCCCGATAATCCTTCCCTTCATATCATCACTGGGAAGATGTACCACAGATACTGTGCTTTCCGCTACATGATCTGCGGCGCAACGCTGGATCGCCAACCCAATGATATTGCGAGCACGTTTTTCGCCCTCTTCTTTTGCCTTTTGCTCGATCTCTCTTACCAAAAGCGCTGCATCATGCCGCGCATCGCTTTCAATAGAACTGATCAACACATCCTTTGCTTCTTCTCGGCTCATGCCGGAGATACGCTCTAAATCATCCAACTGTCTTTTGAACAGTACCTCTAATTCATCACGCTTTTTTTGCAATTCCCGCTGACCATTGTTGAGTTGCTGTTCCTTTTTCTCTGCAGTATCCAGCTTGCGGTCCAACGATTCTTCCTTTTGGATCAATCTGCGCTCGCTGCGCTGTAATTCAGAGCGCCTCTCTTTCATTTCACGGTCAAAATCACTTCTTAGTTGATGGACTTCTTCTTTGGTTTCAAGCAATGTTTCCTTTTTCAAGGCCTCTGCTCGTCTTTGTGCTTCGTCGATCATCTTACGAACAGCCTCTTCCGCTTGCTGCGTTTTGGCCTCCGCAATGCGCTTACGATAAACATAACCGCCGACTAAACCAATGACGAGAGCGGCCAGTGCGCACAGGCACACAATAAACCACTCCATGGTTCCCCTCCAAATATATGTTAAACGAGCCTGTCCTATATTGCAATCGCCCATAGAACAAACATGTGTTCACCAAACTATTGTAACGGAAAACAAATAAAAAAACAAGGTAGGCCTTTCACCTACCTTATATTTTCTTCACATTTCTGCGCATCAGATTTCTTCAGGAAACTCCTCCTCAGATTCTGTCTGAGGATTCATCATAGCTCGTACCTTTGCTTCAATTTCGTTGCAAAGCTCCGGGTTATCCTTTAAGAATTGGCGAGCATTTTCTTTTCCTTGGGCAATTCTAGTATCGTTGTACGCGAACCAACTGCCGCTCTTCTGAACAATATCACGCGCTACGGCCATATCCAAAACGGAACCTTCCCTGGAAATACCTTCTCCGTAAATCATATCAAATTCCGCCTGCTTAAAAGGCGGAGCCACTTTATTTTTTACGACTTTTACGCGTGTCCGATTTCCCACAAATTCCGTACCCTGTTTAAGCTGTTCTATTTTGCGGATATCCAACCGAATGCTGGCATAAAATTTCAAAGCCTTTCCCCCAGTTGTTACTTCGGGGTTGCCAAACATAACGCCAACCTTTTCACGCAGCTGGTTGATAAAAATGACAATGGTATTGGATTTGCTGATGGCACTTGTCAGCTTCCTCAATGCCTGGCTCATCAGCCTAGCTTGGAGGCCTACATGGGAATCGCCCATATCTCCTTCGATTTCGGCTTTAGGAACCAGCGCAGCCACAGAATCGACAACAATGACATCAATGGCACCGCTTCGCACCAAGGATTCACAAATCTCTAACGCTTGTTCGCCTGTATCTGGCTGTGAAATGTACAATTCATCAATATCCACACCCAAAGCCTTTGCATATACAGGGTCTAATGCATGCTCCGCATCAATGAAGGCTGCGATGCCGCCGCCCTTTTGCGCTTCAGCGATCGTATGGAGAGCGACTGTTGTTTTCCCGGAAGATTCAGGCCCGTAGATCTCAATGATACGGCCGCGGGGAAATCCGCCGACCCCCAGTGCAAAATCCAATTCAAGGCAGCCAGTGGAAATCACCTCGATCCCCTGGTTTACGCCCTTTTCGCCTAATTTCATCACAGCACCTTTGCCAAACTGTTTTTCGATTTGGCTGAGCGCCATGTCCAATGCTTTTTGCTTTTCCATGGTCCAACCCCCTTATGAGCCAAGTATATCATACGAACAAATGTTCTTCAAGTTATTTTTTCGTTTCTTTTTTTAGCAATTCCAAGCGCAGCAGGTTCAAAGCATTGCGCACCGCTCTCTCTCTGTTTCTTGTGCGGTCTGAAGAAAATTCAAATTTCTTGGCAAAGGCGCGCTGCCTATCTGCCAAACCGATCCATACAGTACCAACCGGCTTCCCCTCTACGGCGCCGTCAGGCCCCGCGATGCCGGTAATTGATAGAGCATAATCTGCATCACAGTTCTCTCTGGCCCCTTGTGCCATCTCCACGGCCGTTTGCTCACTAACAGCGCCATACCTGGCCAAAGTATCATTGCTTACACGCAGCAAGCGATGCTTGGCTTCATTTGTATAGCTTACAATGCCTTCCTTAAAATACGCAGAGCTGCCGGCATCATGGATGAGCAAGGAGCTTAGCCATCCCCCTGAGCAGCTTTCTGCAACCGCCACGGTTTCTCCTCTCTTTTTCAAGAGATCTCCCACCACAGTCTCCAAAGGCTTAGCGCCGACCGTATAAACAGCGCTCCCCAGTATTTTCCGCACCTTCGCCTCTACTGGTGCAATCAAGGATTCGGCTTCTTCCTCTGCTTTACACTTTGCTGTGATACGGATCTGCACCTCACTGGGGCTGCAATAGGTTGCCAAAGAAGGATTGCTTTGTGTTTCAATGACATCCTGCAACAGGTCGGCTACACGGCTTTCCCCCAATCCAACGACCCGCAAATAATGCGAAACCAACACATCGCTGCAAAACTGTTGTAAATAAGGCTTAGCATACTGGGTAAACATATACTTCATTTCAAACGGGGGCCCAGGCATAACAATGGCATGCTTTCCATTACGATGCATGATGCAGCCAGGCGCAGTCCCTTTCGGATTTGGCATAATGATGCCATCGCCTTCTGCGGGCAGCATTGCCTGCTTTCTGTTGTTTTCCGTCATAGGCTGTCCAATACGCTCAAAAAAATCCTGGATCTCTTTAAGCGATGGAGGATGCAGAACAAGGGGAACCCCCATCTGTTCCGCCATCATTTCCTTTGTAATATCATCTTCTGTAGGGCCAAGCCCTCCAGTGGTAATGACAATATCGCTTCTGGACATAGCCAAAGCAAAGGCCTGCTTCATGCGCTCGGGATTGTCCCCTACGGTTGATTTGTAGTAGACATCAAACCCCATTGCGTTCAGCTCTTGGGACAAATACTGTGAGTTCGTATCCAAGATTTGCCCCATCAGCAGTTCAGTCCCCACGGAGATCAATTCTGCAATCATTTGACAATCCTTCCCTAACTTCTCAATTTTGGTTTGGCGATGAGCCACAGATCCACAGCGCTCAGCAAAGTGATCACCAAGGTAATGTAAACCAATACAGTGGTGAAGGTATTCCGCATAAATAACATCAAAATAAACGTAACCAACTGTAAAAACCCCTTTAACAGCCCGGAAAAGCGAATGGGAAGGGTTTTCCCATCTGCTGCGGAGGTTACGCGCAGCGCGCTTGTCACA
>CAJLPK010000016.1 GCA_905208455.1 uncultured Bacillota bacterium | reverse complement strand
AGTCGTCGCGGGGTAGAGCAGCTTGGTAGCTCGTCGGGCTCATAACCCGGAGGTCGTGAGGTTCAAATCCCACCCCCGCTACCATTCAAAGCCTGTAAACAGTACGTTTACAGGCTTTTTATATTTTAACTGCACATACAAGCTGGTGGTATGGGCAACCATAAAGGAGAATGGCAGAAAGGGAGCAGCGACAGTTGTTTTATATACAGACATATTCCAAGCGCAGGCAGCATGATGCAAGGGAAGCGCCAAAACGGGATTTTTTCTGCAAAGCAAGGCCCTGATTTCAATCATAATAAGAGAAAAGGCGCAGAGGCATGCTATCGTCATTTTCGATGGATGCAAAAATAAAAAGAGCCTGTATGCCAGACTCTTTATGGTAGCGGTAGTAGGATTTGAACCTACGACACCACGGGTATGAACCGTGTGCTCTAGCCAACTGAGCTATACCGCCATAATGCCGCTCTTTATGAGCGCCATTAGATTATACAAATCATTCCGCATAATGTCAAGGTTTTCCCAAAAAAACTGTTGCAATTCATACAATTACTGCCATTGCTTCCATATTTCAGGACAAACGCCCACGGTTGCCTTGCTTCCATTGCGCACGATGGGCGTCTTTAATATCTGCTGGTTTTCCAAGATTTTTTCATCGATATCAGATTCTATGATTAGATATGGCAGACAGCAATCCGCATAGCCCTTGGCATTTTCATCTACCAGCTTGGCCCATCCGCCCAGTGCGGCTTTTACCGAGCAATATTCTCCCCTGCTCATCGGTTTTTGCGTTATCTCGATATATTGTGCGGGAATTTTTCTCTCCTTAAAATATCGAATGGCTTTTTTTGTATCAAAGCATTTTACTTTGCCAAATATTTGGATCATGCCAATGACTCCCACTCTGCCGGCTTAAAACCAACCATGATTCTATCTTGCGTAATCAGAAGAGGACGCTTGACAAGCATACCGTCTGTGGCCAACAGCGCAATCTGCTCTTCTTCCGACATCGCCGGCAGCTTGTCTTTTAGCTGCAAAGCCTTATATTTCAGCCCGCTTGTATTGAAAAATCGTTTTACAGGCAGGCCGCTTTGCGCAATCCAACGGCTCAGCTCTTCCTGCGTTGGATTTTCTTCTACGATGTGGCGTTCATCAAACTCAATGCCTTTTTCCTCTAAAAACTTTCGCGCCTTTTGACAGGTGGAGCACTTGGGATAACAAATAAAAATGGATTTCATCACGTACCTCCTTTTTTACATCATACCTTGTTTGCATATCATGTTACAATACCTAAAAGGAGGTGCCTTATGTCTGGACCTATTATCCATCCGCTTGCGCCCTTGTTTGATGAAAATAGCCGGATACTGATTTTGGGAACCATGCCTTCGCCTAAATCGCGGGAAAACGGGTTTTATTATGCACATCCGCAAAACCGTTTTTGGCGTGTGCTGGCTTCTATATGCCATGAACCTACGCCTTCCGGCAACCAAGAGCGGATGGAGTTTTGCCATCGGCATCATATTGCTTTATGGGATGTTCTGCATGCCTGCCGCATCGACGGCGCAGAGGACAACTCCATTCGGGATCCGCAGCCCAACGATTTAAGGCCGATTCTTTCCCAAGCGCCCATCCAACAGATCTTTACGACAGGAACCAAAGCTTCCGCGCTCTATAAACGTTATTGCCTCCCTGCCACTGGGCGCCCCAGCGTTCCTCTTCCCTCTACCAGCCCAGCGAACTGCCGTTTTTATACGTTAGAAACATTGATCGCTGCCTATCGCATTCTTGTTCCTTATTTAGAGATTCATGATGAACAGCAGCCCTGCACGGCAGGCTGATTAAAATGGCGCATCTGCAAGGCTTTTGCATAAGGCAAAAGTTTTGCGGCAACATAAAAAGCTTATTTGTGCCCACATAAGGCGGGAGGCTGAAAATCAGCGCCCCTGCTTGCTCGGAGAGAAAAATAGCCGAAAACGCAGAAGCTAAAAGTAGATTTGATAGAGCAATGAGAAAGGAGCCGGATAGACTCCTTTTTTAAGATCCTTTACGCTCTACAAACCAACGAGGGTTTTCGTAAAATAAGTATGTTTTGCGCCCTTGGATCCGGCAGGTATAGCGTATCCCCTGCCCCCCGGCTTTTAGGCTGGCAGCAGGCCGTACATCCAAGATTTGGTCTATGGCAAATACCCGGCCGTCCTCCCATTGAATGGTACGCGGATGTATTTGGCCAGCTTCGTCAAAAAGAGCCTCTACCGGTACATAGGTCTTTATTCTATTTTCATACAACACAAGTCACCTTTCTTTATGATGCGCCATGCGCGAAGTATCCTACAGGGTGAATGATATGGTCATCTTTTGGATTGACTGAACCAATGTCTGGATCAGTCAATAAAATGCCGCGCTTGATGGAAGCGTATCCAAACCTGGCACGCAAATCGTCGACAGTATGCTCCAATATCTGCTGTTTATGATGCCGCTTTATATCCTGGAATAGGCAGGATTGTTCCGGGGCGGCCTCCAAAACCAAATCACACGCGCGCACGCCCAAGCTGCGGACAGGCTGGCGCCAATCGTAATGCTGACAGAACAGAGACATCGCAGCGCTGGCGATTTCCCCGGACAGATTGGTGGACTGGGAAAGGCGCTGCTGCCGGCTAAAGCATGCCATCCCGGCGCTGCGGACAGAAATCTGTACGGTACAGCAGCAGACCCCATGACTGCGCAGCCGGGCGGCGACCGACTCCGAAAGCATGTATAGGGTCAGCTTTATATCCTCATTGCTTTGCAGATCGTGGGGAGCGGTCAGGCTGTTTCCAATGCTCTTGATAGGGGGAAAGCAATCTGCGGGCTGAACGGGAGACTCATCCAGCCCGTTGGCAAAGGTATGCAGGTATATCCCCCATTTTTTCAGCCAGGCATGCAGGAGCTTAGGAGGGGTGTTGGCGATCCCTCCGATGGTGGCAATGCCGTACCGTGCCAGCTTTTGGACAGTGGCTTGGCCTACATACAAGAGATCAGAGGCGGGCAGCGGCCAAACGAGCGACCTATAATTCTCCGGGGTGATAAGGGTAACGGCATCCGGTTTTTGGTAGTCGCTGCCTAGCTTGGCAAAGATTTTATTCCAGGAGATGCCGATGGAAACGGTCAGACCGATTTCTTCTTTGATGCGATGGCGCAGCTCCTCTGCGATAAGACGGCCCTGTGCGAGGGTCATGCCTGGCTGTGTGAGGTCAAGCCAGGCTTCGTCCAGACCAAAGGATTCTACGTTGGGCGTGTATTGCAGATAGATATTGCGCACCAACTGAGAAAATTTTATATACAGGGGGAAGTTTGGAGGAACTACGACCAGGCCCGGCGCTTTCTGCTGTGCCTGCCAGACAGCATCGCCGGTTTTTACGCCAAGCTGCTTGGCTTGCTGGTTTTTGGCAAGCACGATGCCATGACGCAACGCCTGATCGCCGCATACGGCAACAGGCTTATGGCGAATGTCCAGCTGATGCAGGCATTCTACTGACGCATAAAAAGCGTTGAGGTCAGAATGAAGGATGATACGCACAGAACCACCTCGAATACAAGAACATTTGTTCTTATATTTTACGGGATGGCTGCCTATTTTAGCACTGGTAATATATGGCAAAGGATAGAATGACCAACGGACATTTTTTATTTCCGCAAACCGGGTGTGATGGAAAATAAAGGCGAGGCGGCGTGCTCAGACCTGCCAATACCAGGAAGGAAAAATGAGAAGTATCACGACCTTGGACTTACAGCATGCCCACCGCTTTTATGGATTCAAGGGGGAAACCCAATATCTACACGGACACACAGGCGTGTTGACTCTGGAGACTGAGGCTTCATCAATGACGGTGTTGACATGGCGTTTCCTGGCAATGAACTTCAGAAAACGAACCGGCAGGCGCTGAAAAACATTGACCATGCATTGGTACTGCAGGAGGATGGCCCGCTGCTGCCAGCCATTCTCAAGGTATACGACGAAGCACAAGGAATCCGTAACCAAATGAAAGGGCCGTGTTTCAAACGAAATTGGCGACGGAATCTCCGGAATGCCGCCTTATCGTTACAAAGGAGACGATGACGGTGGAGGGGATGATCAGGATCGTATATGATTTGTTAAAGGACAAGCCAAACACTGCGAGAACTACCTTTACAAACGGTATAAACGCGGTCTCTGCGAAAAATAAAATCGACCGTTGTCCATTATGCGGCATTGCATTAAATGCGGGAGGTCTCTGCCCGAAAGGCGAGTACAAGAAATAAATAGAAGAGGGGATCTTATGCGAGATGCCCCCTATGGATATTCTTGGGATGCATAAATAAAAAAGCCCCTTTTGGGGCTTTTGGCAGGCATGGGTTTATTTACAGTACTTTTTTCCCGCCATCGGAACGGATCTTCAAAACGTGGCAGGTATTTTCCCCAAACATATTTTCGATCTGCGTTTTATAGCAGGGAATGGCCTTTTCCGGGACAAAAGCTTGGATGGTGCCGGCAAATCCGCCGCCATGGACACGGCAGACGCCTCCTTGCCCTTCTAAGATCTTTTCAGACACGGCCAATGCCAGGGAAATGCTTTGATGCTGCGGTTCATGACAAGAATACACATTTTGCAGGAATTTGTAAGAGCTGTTGCCAGAGGCCTGCACGGCATGGAGAAAAGCATCTATATCTCCGCGTATGAGTGCGGCGACTTGCTGGGAAACCCGCTTGTTTTCCGCAAAAAAATGCATGGCGCGCAGCACAGCGCGATCCTGGCAAGCCTGCCGCACCTGCGCAATTTGGGAATAAAATACCTCCTCAGGAACATCGCGGAGATATTCCTGGCCAAAGACCTGGGCAACGCTGTGCATCTCCTGGGGAATGGCAGCGTATTCATTCGTTAAGTCTGCATGGCTGCCTTTGGTATCTACGATACAAAGGCCATATCCAAAAGCAGAAAGATCTACGGACAGCTTTTGCACCTTTGGCTGCTGTGCATCCCGAAAATCCAGGTGGATGAGCCCTCCCACAGCACTGGCGCACTGGTCCATCAGCCCGCAGGGTTTGCCGAAGTACTCATTTTCTGCATACTGTCCTGCTTTGGCGAGGAGAATCGGCTCAAGGCGCATATCATTGTAAAGGCCGTTTAAGATGGTTGCTATCATCACTTCAAAGGCAGCGGAAGAGGACAGCCCAGACCCTACGAGCACATCGCTGGTCAAAAATGCATCAAATCCGCCGATGCGGTATCCTAAAGCCTGGAAACGGGCACAAATACCGCGCACCAAAGCCTCCGACGTGCCGCGCTCTGCTCCGCGTGCAGAAAGGCTGTTCGTTTCGATGGGAGCAAGCGTAAGCTCGTCTGACTGTATTCGGATGGCCTGCGGTGTTTTGCCGGCAATGGCAATGATGTCCAAGTTGACGGCGGCAGCCAGCACACAGCCATGCTGGTGGTCGGTATGGTTGCCGCCGATCTCGGTCCGTCCCGGCGCGCTGTAAATCTCGATCGCTCCGTCGCCATATTGCTGGATGTACTGCGAAAGGGCCTTGGCATAACGCGACCGTTGATAGGGCACCTGGGCGCGATCCTGGTATATTTGTGCAAACAGCACGTCATACTGGCCGGCTAGGCAGGCTTCTTTGGCTTTGGAAGCAAGGATCATGGCTGGACTACCTCAAAGGTATAGGAGGTGGTTTCATCGTAGGTATCGCCTTTTTTCAAAATCGTGCTGGGCTCCTGCTCCAGATGGATGGCATCCGGCAGATTTTGCGTTTCCAGGCAAATACCGAAATGCTTGGGATAGGCAATGCCGTTTTTCCCAATACGGCCATCCAGCTGATTGCCGGTATAGACCTGGGCGCCGGGCAGGGTAGAGCTGATGGTCAAACGCCGGCCGCTGCCTGGGTGGAACAGCACGACCTGGTCCTTTGCACAGTTGAATAGATAGGGGTGGTCTATGCCGCGCCCCAGAGAAAGCTGCTCGTCCTGACAGGCAAGCGCGTCTCCGATGCGTTTAGGCAGGCGGAAATCAAACGGCGTGCCCTGGGTATCGCGGAACTCTCCGGTAGGGAGGCCATCGGCATCGATACAGGCATATGTATCGCTGTGGACTTGCAGAGTATGATTGCAAATATCCTCTTGGCAGCCGGAGAGATTAAAATAAGAATGGTTGGTGATGTTGATCAGCGTATCCTGATCGCTGACAGCTTGGTAATGGAGCGTCAGCGTGCTGCCCTTCAGGGTATAGGTTGCGGTAAGGCGCAGGTTGCCGGGATAGCCCTCCTCGCCATCGGGCGATACATAGGTCAGCACCAGGGAATCGCCCTGGATCTCCGCATCAAACACCTTTTGTGAAAACCCCTGGATCCCGCCATGCAGGCTGTTGGGCCCGTCGTTAAGGGGCAGGGTATAGGTCTTTCCATGGAGGGAAAAGGCGCCCTTGCGTATACGGTTGGCCGTACGGCCGACGAGCGCGCCCAGGTAAGCGTCTTTGGTCTGATATTCTTTGATGCTGTCATATCCCAGCACTACATCCCCTTTTTGTCCGTTTTTATCCGGCATCAGGAGGCTGATGATGGTGCCGCCGAAGTTGCTGACAAGTATCTCCAGCGCATCGCTTTTCATCTCAAACAGAGAAATATGGTCGTCCACCTTTTCAAATTCCCGAATCATCCGTCATTCTCCTTTCAAGGCTGTTTTTATAAAACACATCAGGCCGCGGAGGCCGTGGTCATCCATCTTAAAGACACCTGCATCCTCTAAGACCTGCACATATTTGTCCGCGACTGATTGTTTGATTCGTTCCTGTATATTTTGTTCTGTAAAAGCAGGCTGGGAAAGCAATTCTTGGTACCATGCACGGTGCTTTTCCAGCTGCGGATATGCGCCTATGTCCGCGCGCCCCAGCAGGCAGTTTCCCAGCAGCGTTAATTCCTCCTTCAGGCGTGCCGGCAAAATGGCGAGCCCCATAACCTCGATGAGGCCGATGTTTTCCTTTTTGATATGGTGCAGCGCAGGATGAGGATGGAAAATGCCGTCCGGATAGGTCTTGTCTGAACGATTGTTGCGCAAAACAAGATCGATCTGGTATTGCCCGCCGGCCCGGCGGGCGATGGGGCTGATGGTATTATGCGGCGTTGTGCCGGTATGGGACAGGATGCCATAGGCCGGCGCATCATAGCCGCGCCAGCAGTCCAAGATCCGGACGGACAGGCGGATAAGCGATTCCTTCCTTGCGGAGGTAAGCCGAATGGTGGACAAGGGCCACTTGATAAGCTCTACCCGCGTATCATCATGGAGGAGGGGATGTGTATAGAGCACCTTTGCATTTTGGATGGGGAAAACATGGCGCCCTCCCTGATAATGGTCATGGCTGAGGATAGAACCGCCGACAATGGGCAGGTCTGCATTGGAGCCGACCATATAATGCGGGAAGAGGTCAAGGAAAGAAAAGAGATTCCGAAATGTATCCCGATCCACGGTCATAGGCTGATGCACTTGATTGAACACAATGCAGTGCTCGTTATAATACACATAGGGGGAATACTGCAAATAATATCGGCCTGTCGCCAAATCAAGCGGAATGATGCGGTGTGTCTGCCGGGCGGCCCTGGCTGCATCACCGCTGAAGCCCACATTTTCCTTGCATAAGACGCACTTGGGATAGCCGTTTGGCTGAACGGCCCGTGCTCTGGCAATTTCTCCGGGATCCTTTTCCGGTTTGGATACATTGATGGAAAGCTCCATCTCCCCGTAAGCGGTAGGCGATTTCCAAATGATATTTTGATCCGTCCTGCTCTTGCGGATATAGTTGGAGGCGATGGAAAGCTGATAGTAATAATCGGTAGCGGCTTTCGGTGCGCCGGCATAGGCCTGCCAGAACCGTTGGGTCACCGTATGGGGGCGAGGCATCACGCAGTTCATGATGCGGGTATCGAAGAGGTCACGGCTGGTGATGTCATTTTCAATGAGCCCTTTGGCGACGGCTTGATCCAGCAGCTTTTGCAGGATTGGGTCCGCGGTTTCAGGCAGAGACTGTACGTGCTCATAAGAAAACGAATTCTCGCCAAGCAGATCCAGCAGCAGGTTAGCGGCATAATCGTATTCTTCCTGCGGCAGCAGCCCCTTTTGCACTGCATACTGGAGCAGCGCATTGATTTCATGATTCATCCAAGCCTACCTCCCTTTCGTTCCTTACTTTAGCGGTTTCCAAAGGGGTTGTCAATGATATTAAGTAAAAAATATCGATTTATTTTACTAAAAAATTGATTTATTTTTACTTAAGGCTTATAATACCCATATCCAATACAGATTTTCGGTAAAGTCCCGCTATACGCATAGGAGGTATAAGATGCCCACGATGAAGGACGTGGCAAAGCTGGCGCAGGTTTCCAGCGCAACGGTTTCCAGGATCCTAAACAATGATACGACACTATCTGTTCCAGAGGAGACAAGGCGTGCGGTTCTGCAGGCGGCGGAAGCATTGCATTATACAAAGAAGAAAAGGACGCCAAAGCACACCTATACGATGGGGATCGTGCAATGGTACACGCTGGCCCAGGAAATAGAGGACCCCTACTATCTTCAGATTCGCCAAGGCATAGAGGCCTTTTGCGAGCAAAATGGGATCGGCATACAGCGCATTTTCAAATCAGACTGGCAGAGCACCGACGTGCTGCCGGCTGTGGACGGTTTGCTGTGTGTGGGAAAGTTTACGCAGCAAGAGGCGGAGAGATTCAAACGGCATACCCCAAAGCTGTTGTTTTTGGATATGGAGGCCCCGCATCCGGACAGCAGCAGTATTACCTTGGACTTTGAACGGGCCGTGAAGGACGCTTTGTCCTATTTACAGGGGCTGGGGCACACGCATATAGGGTATTTAGGCGGGCAGGAATTTTTAGCGGACGGTACGCTTTATCCGGATATGAGAAAGAAATGGTTTTTGGCTGTCTGCGAAAAAAACGGAATAGAGGCGCTGCCGTATATCCAGGAAGGGGCATTTACATCAGAATCAGGGTATCGAATGATGAAAAGGCTCTTGTCAATGGAGAGGCGCCCATCTGCAGTGTTTTGTGCGAGCGATCCTATTGCCATCGGTGCTTTGCGCGCTTTGCAGGAGGAGGGCGTTTGCGTACCGAAGGATATTTCCCTGATGGGATTTGACGACATCAGCGCCGCCCGGTTTGCCAGCCCGCCGTTAACAACGATACAAGCGCCGGCCCATTGGATGGGGATGTACGGGGCGTCTTTATTGTACCATGTGATGGGGCGGCATCAGGAGCCATGGCCCATCAAGGCGGTGCTGCCTTGCAGGCTTATAGAGCGGGATTCCTGCCAAAAGACGGATTAGAGAAGGCTGTTTTTATGAAATGGGCGGGTGCTGCGGATACACTGTACAATCCGGTCGGCCTGCAAAAAACGGAAATGGGTTGGCGGCAGAGAGGAAATTCTTCGATGCCAATGGTATACTTTATGTTATAATCCATACAAAAGAAACCTAGCGGGAGGGAGCAGATACGATGCACGTGATCAATTTGCGCAGCGATACCGTGACCCAGCCGACCCAGGCGATGCGGGAGGCAATGTACCATGCGAGGGTAGGGGATGATGTGATGGGAGATGACCCTACCATTAATCAGCTGGAAGAAGAAGCGGCTGAGGTGCTTGGGAAAGAGGCTGCCATGTTTGTGCCCAGCGGAACGATGGGGAATCAGGTGAGCTTGATGGCCCATACACAGCGCGGCGATGCGGTGATCAGCGGAGAGGGGTACCATATCGTTTCCAACGAAGCAGGCGGCCATGCGGTGATGAGCGCGGTATGCGCCCATATCCTGCCTACAACGGACGGCCGGTTAAACCCTGCTGATGTGCAGGCGGCGCTGACGGACGACAGCAATGTGCACATTCCGCAGACCGGCCTAATCAGCTTGGAAAATGCGACTTCAATGGGCACGGTAGTGCCGATTTGTGAGATGAAAGAAATTTATCACATCGGACAGCGTGCCGGGGTGCCGGTGCACTTGGACGGGGCAAGATTGTTCAATGCGGCCACGGCCCTGGGGGTAGATGTCAAGGAGATTACACGATATTGCGACAGTGTGATGTGCTGCCTTTCCAAGGGGCTTTGTGCGCCGGTGGGCAGCATGGTAGCGGGGAGCAAGCAATTTATCCACCGGGCGCGCAGGCATCGCAAAATGCTGGGCGGCGGCATGCGCCAAGCTGGTTTTCTGGCAGCAGCCGGGCTGATTGCGCTGCATGAAATGCCGAAATATTTAGCCGAAGACCACGCCAATGCCAAGTATCTGGCGGAGAAGCTGAATCAAATGGAAGGCTTTGAGGTGGAGATGGATCATGTGGAGATCGATATGGTATTCTTTACAACAACCCTGCCGGACGAAATATTGGATAGATTCCCGGCGGCCTTTGCGGAAAACGGCATCAATGCAAAGATAAAAAAGGGCGTAACCTCCAGATTTGTGACAAACCACGATGTATCAAAAGAAGATATTGACCTGCTGCTTGGCGTCATGAAGGACGTAGTACACAAGGGATAGAAAAAGGCATCCGATTCGGATGCTTTTTTTTAGAAAAGGATATTTTTATAAGTGATAGAGGCAGGTTAGAAATCCCATAAATACGGGTGGTGAAAATACGGGCCAAGAAATGGAAAAAGTTGTTGACAAACAAGTTAGCGGGTGCTAACATGTAGAAGGTTAGAAAAGGCTAACAACAATATATATGAAAATGTTGTGGTTTTAAGATAGAGGAGGATACAAATGATGCCGTTGACATTGGCGCCTGTGGGCGAGGAGAGCATGATTCGCAAAGTTGGCGGAAAAGCAGACATTAGAGCCCATTTGGAAAACCTGGGATTTGTAACAGGCGGATTCGTCACGGTGGTTGCGACCATGGGAGGAAATTTGATTGTAAATGTAAAGGAATCCAGGGTAGCAATCAGCAAAGAGATGGCCAGCAAAATCATGGTGTAACAGCCATTGAAAATTTTTAAGGAGGAGATGCAATGAAGACGTTGCGGCAAGTGAAGGTCGGAGACACTGTGTCTGTGGTCAAACTGCATGGCGAGGGCGCTGTAAAGCGAAGAATCATGGATATGGGCATCACAAAGGGTGTTCAGGTGCATGTGCGCAAGGTAGCGCCATTGGGAGACCCGATCGAGGTTACGGTAAGAGGATATGAGCTTTCTCTTCGCAAAGCCGATGCCGAGATGATCGAGGTGGAATGAGAACAAGGAACAAGGTTCCCTGTTTTTTTGCCCCACTGTTAGTTCTGACTAATTGAAAATAATGAAAGGAAGAATGGAAAATGCCAACGAACGTTAGAATTGCGCTTGCAGGCAATCCGAATAGCGGAAAAACAACGCTGTTTAACGCATTAACGGGTGCGAACCAGTTCGTAGGGAACTGGCCCGGCGTTACGGTAGAGAAAAAAGAAGGCAAGCTAAAAAAACACCATGATGTTACCATTACGGACCTTCCGGGTATCTATTCACTGTCTCCCTATACACTGGAAGAGGTTGTGGCGAGAAACTACCTGATCAATGAGCGCCCTGATGCGATTTTGAACATCATTGACGGTACAAACCTGGAGCGCAACCTGTATCTGACAACGCAGTTGACAGAGCTTGGGATCCCGGTGGTCGTGGCGGTCAACATGATGGACATCGTAAAGAAAAACGGCGATAAGATCAACATCGACGAGCTATCCCGCCAGTTGGGCTGCAAGGTCGTTGAGATCTCTGCCCTGAAGGGCCATGGCACCATGCAGGCTGCAGAGGAGGCCGTCAAAGCAGCGCAGGGCGAAACCACGGTGCCGCAGCATAGCTTTAGCGGCGCGGTAGAGCATGCCATTGCTCACATTGAAGAGGCGGCTGTGCATACGATGCCGGCAGAGCAGCAGCGCTGGTATGCCATTAAGATCTTTGAACGGGATGAAAAGGTGCTGGAACAGCTAAAGCTGGATCCTTCGGTATTGTCCCATATCGAGCAGGATATTGCAGCAGCAGAAAAAGAGCTGGATGATGATGCAGAGAGCATCATTACCAACGAACGGTATGTATATATTTCTTCTATTATTAAAGGCTGCTACAAAAAAAAGAATGCTGGGAAGCTATCCACCTCGGATAAAATTGACAAGATCGTAACCAACCGCTTCTTGGCGCTGCCGATTTTTGCTGTGGTTATGTTTATCGTGTACTTCCTCTCCGTGTCGACGGTAGGTACCTGGGCAACGGACTGGGCCAACGACGGCCTGTTCGGAGACGGCTGGTTCCTGTTTGGCGGCGGGCGCGCTGCGTATGACGAGGCTGTGGAAGAATATGCCGTACCGGCCGCGATCATCGAGGCATTTGAAGGCGCTGCTGAGGAAGCCGGCGTAGACCCCGCGGAAGCCACCACCCTGACCGCTACGGCGGAAATGTATGATGACGAGGGCAACCTGGAAGAATCCATCCCGGTCACCTACGAATCCTATCAGGAAGCGGCGGCACTGGAAGAACCGGATCCTTCGGAATACGGAACTTGGGTGCCCGGTATCCCGTCGCTGATCGGCGATGGGCTTGAGGCAATCAACTGTGCGCCGTGGCTGGAAGGCCTGATCTTGGATGGTATTGTAGCGGGCGTTGGGGCCGTGCTGGGCTTTGTACCGCAGATGCTGGTATTGTTCTTGCTGCTGGCATTTTTGGAATCCTGCGGATACATGGCGCGTATCGCGTTTGTTATGGACCGTATTTTCCGCAAATTCGGGCTGTCCGGCAAATCCTTCATCCCGATGCTCATCGGCACGGGCTGCGGCGTTCCGGGCGTTATGGCCTCTCGTACGATTGAAAATGACCGCGACCGTAAGATGACGATTATGACGACGACCTTTATCCCCTGCGGCGCCAAGCTGCCCATCATTGCATTGATTGCGGGCGCCCTGTTCGGCGGAGCCTGGTGGGTGGCGCCGAGCGCATACTTTGTGGGCATCGCGGCGATCATCATCTCCGGGATCATGCTGAAAAAGACAAAGATGTTTGCAGGCGATCCGGCGCCGTTTGTTATGGAACTGCCGGCCTATCATTGGCCAACGGTAGGCAATGTGCTTCGTTCGATGTGGGAACGCGGCTGGTCCTTCATTAAAAAGGCCGGAACCATCATCCTGCTGGCTACCATCCTCGTTTGGTTTACCTCTAACTTTGGATGGGGCGCAGATGGATTCGGCATGGTCGACATGAACGACAGTATTTTGGCGGCCATCGGCAATGGCATTGCCTGGATCTTTAACCCCTTGGGCTGGGGCAACTGGCAGAGCGCTGTGGCATCCGTCACCGGCCTGATTGCAAAGGAAAACGTAGTAGGCACCTTCGGCGTGCTGTTTGGCGCCGGCGAGGTAGCGGAAAACGGCTGGCAGGTTTGGACCAACATGCAAGCGGCCTTCACACCGTTGTCTGCTTATTCCTTCCTTGTATTCAACTTGCTGTGCGCCCCCTGCTTTGCGGCCATCGGCGCCATCAAGCGGGAGATGAACAGCGCAAAGTGGACCTGGTTTGCCATTGGGTATCAGTGCGGGTTTGCTTACGCGATGGCTTTGGTTGTGTACCAGTTGGGCATGCTCTTTACTGGACAGGGCAATGTGCTGGGGTCTATCGTGGCGATTGCCATCGTAGCGTTTATCCTGTATATGCTGTTCCGTCCGTATAAAGAAAGCGATACGCTGAAGGTTTCTGTAAAGACCAAGAAGGCCAGAGCCTAACTTCTTAAAAGGAGGAAACAATGATGGGAAGCTTTTTGCAGGCTTATGGAGGCACAATCTTAGTGGGCCTTGCGTTGCTGGCGGTCGTGACGGCCGTAGTGGTAAAACTATGCAGGGACAGAAGAAAGGGACAAAATTCCTGCGGATGCGGCTGTGATCATTGCGCCTCTGCTGGCATGTGCCATAAACAGTAAACCCATAGGGAAAGTCTAATTGGATCAAATGCGAGTGAGCGGAGTGTGGAACTTGAGTCCGCACTCCGCTTTTGCATGGAAACGAGGACGATATGCAATTGACGACAGCGCAAATCAAATACATATTGGCAATTTATGAAATGCAGCCTCGCGGGATTGTAAGGCTCGGACAAATTGCCAAGCGTCTGCATGTCAGCAAACCAAGCGTGCATCGCATGCTGGGACAACTGAAAAATAGGGGATTGATAGAGCTGGATGAAAGAGGGCTGCCGCAGATGACAAGGATCGGAACGGAGGCAGCACAACGGTATGCAAAGCAGTACCATACGATGTTGGCTTTTTTTACGGAGACCATGCAAATGGAAAACAGTGCAGCAGAGGAAAGCGCAGCGGTTCTGTTGGGAAGCCAAGCGGAATCCATCCAAGAGCTGTGCCGGTGCATGGAGCGGTTTGAGAAGAAGACACAGCATGGCCGCCAAGCGATGGGGCAGTAAGGGAACAAATGCTTGCATAAATAAAAACGCCGGGATTCCCGGCTTTTTTTATTGGATTCAACCGGGAGGGAGACACGATATGACAAGATAAGAGGGAAACTATGAAAAAAATAAAGTATAAAAAACAGCATGGACGGAGAAGGCGACGAAATCCGCAGTTCGGGGGTGCTATGATGCAGACAGTCAAACTGTATTGTATGCTTAAAGGAGACTCTACATGCAGATTAGCCAAACAAGAACCAAATTTCAGGTACATGGGCTGGGAAACGGCCTGCCGGGCCTGCTGTGTATCCTATTGGCACAGGCAGAAATCGCAGGTGCGGTTGCTCCCTTTGCAGCGGCATACTGTGCCGCGCTGTTCCTACAGGGAAAAAATGGGTATATCGCAAGCGCCGGAAGCATTTTGGGGGCCTTGATACAATATCCTGCCGTGCCGATGCCGGCTGTCCTGATACCTGCTGTGCTGTGTGTCTTGGTTGGCCTGGGAGACATCTATCAGCAAAAGACAAGCAGGCCCCTGATTTTTTGGAGCATGGCGGCTGCAGGTACGGCATGCTTATGGTTTTTTCAACGGGATACGATGTTTGCCCTGATTTCCGGTACGATCAACCTGATATTGATTTTTTTGTTCGCCATTGTATTTGAATGGTTTTGTGAGATCCAAAGCGATTATCAACGAAAAGGAGCCCTGGATGAGGCCCAAAAGCTGGCCTTGGCCGTATTTGCCAGCGGCGTATTGATGGGATTTGGCGCCTGGACGTTTTGTGGGCTTTCGCTTTACATGGTGGTCGCCTGTGCCTTTTCACTCTACACAGCACTGTATATGCTGCCCAGTACGGCTGCCAGCCTGGGGCTTTGGGCGGGCTTTTGCGGCATGCTTTGTGGCGCGCTGGATCCTCTGCTGCTGGGAAGCCTCGGCATGGGATCGCTGGCAGGCGCTTTCGGCAGCCGTGTCAACCGCTTGCTGGGTTCAGTTTGTTATTTGCTATGCTTCGGAACCTTCGTCTTTTTAACGCACAGACCTGAGCTTGGGATGGTTTGCCTAGAACTCTTAGCGGGCTCGGTGCTGGCCTGGAGCATTCCCAAAGAGCTTGGAGAAAAGCTGGCAGTGCGCCACAGGCAAACAAAGAGTAAGGAGGAAAAACCCAGGCTGGAGCTTGTGCAGCAGGACCTGACCAAGCAGCTGGTGTGCTTATCAGAGGCATTGTCTATCACAGCACAGATGATCAAGGAGGCTGACCCGCAGGGGATGGGCAGCTTGGAATTAAAGCTTGCAGCCAAGGCGTTGAGGGACAGTGCAAAGCAAGCACGGCGCGGGTGGTTTGATTCTACAGCCGAGCGGATGATACGGCAAAGACTGGCGCAAAGGGGCATGGAAATCGCTGGGGTTGCTGTACAACATGGGAAAGAAAAAAGCGTACGCTTAGAGGTGGCCAGGTGCCAGGGCATAAAAAACTGCCGTTCATCGCTGGAAAGGCTTGTATCCTCTATCTGTCAGGAGCCGATGGAAATGGTAGGCCAGGTATGCGCCGGGCAAGGACGAGGCCGCTGCTGCCTGCAGTTTGCAAGAAAAAATGAAATGAATGTAGAAGGCGGCGTGGCAACGGCAAAGAAAAAGGGACAACAGGTAAACGGCGATGTGTTTTCTGCCGTTCACCTTGGAAAAGGGCAAGAGCTGATTTGCTTATGCGATGGTATGGGCAGCGGCACAGCGGCCGCGGAAACAGCATCGATTGCATCCCGGTTGATTGAATTGCTCTTCAAAGCGGGGTTTGACACCAATCAGGTGATTCCGATGGTCAATCGGATCTTATCCTTAAGAGCAAAGGAGGTGTTTGCAGCGGTAGACCTGTGCTTGGTGGATCTGGTACAGGGACATTGCCAGATGATCAAGACAGGCGCCGCCCCCTCGTGGATCATCCGCAACGGGGTTGCGGAATCCATTACGGCGCCTGCCTTGCCCATCGGCATTGTAGACAATGTGCGGCCCGGGATCATCGAGCGCAGCATAGAGCCGGGCGACACGATTGTATTGCTAAGCGACGGAATCGCCGACCTGATGACGCCGGAGGAGCTGCCGCAATGGCTGAGCCGGGTGGAAAGAGCGCCAAGCGCTGCCGCAGCCGCGGAAAAATTGCTGGCTATGGCGCGGGAACGGGCAGAGGGAAGAGACGATATGACGGCAGTAGTACTGCGCATGCAGGGAAGATAAAGGAAAAAAGGCCTATGGAGGGCCTTTTTTTATTGACAGAGGTTGCGTAAAGGCCAGGGAGAAAGGTACAATATGGATATGGAGTTTCAAGCAAGACAAGCGACGGCTGCACAGGCGGATATATTGGGAGAGATCCATGCGGCCTCCTGGCAGCGAGCATATCGGGGCATTGTGCCGGAAAAGGAGCGCAGGGAGTTCACACCGGCGCGGCGCAGTAAGATATGGGCAGAGTTTTTGCCGAAAAGCCGGCAGGAATGTTATCTATTTTACCAGGATGGCCAGCCATATGGCTTAGCGATGCTGGCACACAGCCATGAACAGGACGCAGCAGCGGATGAAGGAGAGATCTATGCGTTTTATATGCATCCCAGCGTATGGGGTACGCCTGCTACAAAATGGGCTTTTTTATTTTGCGTGCAGAGATTGAAGGATATGGGATTCCAAACCGTTGCCATTTGGGTGCTGGAGGAAAATGCAAGAGCGAGAAGATTTTATGAAAAACACGGATTTTGCTCTGCACACGCGTATCAGGAGATTGAAATTGGGATTCCGCTGAAGGAGGTACGTTATGTCAAGACACTATGAGCAAAACGGCCTTCCACAGGCATTGTATCAAACGCTGTGCCGGCTGACAGGCGAAGCTGCGCCGCATTTGCTGGTGGCTGTTTCGGGGGGAAAGGATTCGATGGCGCTGCTGCATGCGTTATCCGAAGAGGCCAGGCAAAAAGGCTGCAGAGTGCGCGCCGTCCATATCGACCATGGCTTGCGAAAGCAGAGCAAGTATGAGGCCATGATGGTGGAAAAAGCCTGCAGGGCCTGGAAGATCCCTTTGAACGTAGAGCGTTTGCAGGTGAATGAGCAGAAAAAACGGGGAGAAAGTATAGAGATGGCGGCACGGCGCCTTCGATACCAGGTATTGGAAGCGCATAGGAAGCCAAAAGAGTGGATCGTAACCGCGCACCACCGGGATGATGTGGCGGAAACAGTGCTGATGCATGTAATACGGGGTACAGGGATAAGGGGGCTGCAGGGGATCCCCGAGAAAAACGGGCGTATCATCCGCCCGATGCTTACCATAGGCCAGCGGGAGATTCGGCGCTATATGGAGGCTTGCAGGATTGCACACTGTGAGGACAAAAGCAATGCTGACCCGGCCTATCTGAGAAATCGCATCCGACATACGCTGCTACCCTTATTGCGCCAAGCCTATAACCCCAGGATCGTAGAGGCATTGGCACGGCTGGCTGAGCATGCAGCGGAAGAAGAAGCGTATTTTGCGCCGATGGTAGACGCTTTAGAGAACAAGGCGAAGCGCGGGGAAGAAAAAGGCCTGGGCGTATGGTACGATAAAGATGTTTTGCGTTTAGCGCCGGCGCCGGTGCTAAGCCGCTGGGCAGGACAAACGCTTGTAAGGCTGGGCATCCGTACGGAAGAGCGCATGGTGCGTGCGCTGGTGGAATTGGCAGAGGAAAACGGTGCGTGTGAGCTGGCGTGCGGCTGGCGTGCGAAAAGCGGACGGTATTTAGAAATTTTCCGAACCGCTGGCAGCCAGAGCACCGGGCAGTTTGCACAGGGATGTACAACGATCGGGCCATGGCGCATGGAGGTTATGCCGGCAGAGGAGCCGCCGCAGTACCCGGAAAAGCAGGCATGGATCCAGTATTTTGATGCCGATGCGATCCAATGGCCCTGTACTGCGCGGCTGAAAAGGCCGGGCGACAAAATGGCTATGCCGTACGGGCAAAAGAGAGTGTCAGATTTATATACAGATGAAAAAACGCCTATGATGGTGCGCAGGCATTTTCCCGTAATCGAAAGCGGAGGGCAGATTTTATGGGTCGTTGGCGTTGCGCGCAGCCGATTGGCAAAGATTACAAACCAGAGCAAGCGCATGATTGCCATGCGATTCACCTATACTTTAGAGGAGGAACAGCCATGTTGAGGGCAGATATAGAATCCGTATTGGTATCCAGAGAGCAGATCCAAGAAAAGGTAGCGCAGCTAGGACGAAAAATCACGGAGGACTACCGGGGCAAAGAGATCATCTTGGCTTGCATCCTGCGCGGGTCTTTTATTTTCTCAGCAGACCTGGCAAGACACATCGACCTGCCGATGACAATCGAGTTTTTATCCGCTTCCAGCTACGCAAAGGGCACGGAGACGACCGGCAACGTACAGATCCGGCAGGATTTTGAGGTGGATATTTCCGGCAGGCATGTGCTGCTGGTGGAGGATATCATTGATACGGGGCTCACGCTGTCCCGTTTGCGGCAGATGCTGGGCGTGAGAAACCCGGCCTCGTTGAAAATTGCTACCTTGCTGGATAAGCCTGAACGGCGCCGCGTGGACATCACGCCGGATTATTGCGGATTTACCATTCCGGATAAATTTGTCGTCGGCTATGGGCTGGATTATAACAATCACTACCGCAACCTGCCTGAGGTATGCGTATTGAAGGAAGAATTGTATAAATAGCGCGGAAACATTGAGGTTTACGCCAAATTATGGTATTCTAAATAGTAATATTTGCAAGGATATAGGAGGACCATTCCATTGAAGAAAATGATGCGTGGACCGGGAGCATTCATCCTGGTGCTAGCATGTATCCTGGCGCTCACGATGCTGTTTTCCCCGGCGGGTACGGTAGGCCAGGAGATCGAATACACCGTATTTATCAAGAAAATCGAACAGGGGCAGATCGGGCGTGTGCAGATCATGCAAAACGAGGTAAAGGCGCTAAAGCAGGACGCCACGCAGGAGCAGATCGAGCGCTTCCCGGAGCAATACTGGGATTTTGAAACGTACCTGCCCAGCATCCCCGTATTTATGGAGGATTTGGAAAAAGCGCTTTCGGTGAACCATCCGGATATTGCAAACCCGCAGGATGCCGGTATTACGCTGGATTTTGTGCCGAAGCCGGAGCAAAGCTGGCTGGTTTCCATTCTGCCGTACCTGCTGACCTCTATTTTGATGATTGGTTTCCTCTGGTATATGATGAACCAGCAGGGACAGGGCGGCAATAAGGTGATGAACTTTGGGCGTTCGCGCGCCAAGGTGAACCTGGATGATAAGAATAAGAAGACCTTTGAAGATGTGGCGGGCGCGGAAGAGGAAAAGGAAGAGCTGCAGGAGGTCGTTGATTTCCTGAAGAATCCCAAAAAGTTTGCCGATTTGGGAGCCCGTATCCCGAAGGGTGTATTGCTGGTAGGCCCTCCCGGCACAGGGAAAACACTGCTGGCCAAAGCAGTGGCGGGAGAAGCGGGCGTTCCGTTTTATTCCATCAGCGGGTCTGATTTTGTAGAAATGTTTGTGGGTGTAGGGGCCAGCCGTGTCCGCGATTTGTTTGAAACGGCGAAGAAAAACAGTCCGTGCATGATCTTTATTGATGAGATTGATGCGGTGGGCCGCCATCGCGGCGCCGGTATGGGCGGCGGCCATGATGAAAGAGAGCAGACCTTGAACCAGTTACTGGTGGAGATGGACGGCTTTGCGCCCAACGAAGGCATTATCATCATTGCGGCGACCAACCGCCCGGATATTTTGGACCCGGCGCTGCTGCGCCCCGGCCGGTTCGACAGGCAGATCACGGTAAACTATCCGGATATCAAGGGACGTGAAGAGATTCTGGCGGTGCACAGCAAGGGCAAACCCATAGCAGAGGATGTGGATTTGCACACTGTTGCCAAGCGCACTCCGTATTTTACGGGGGCGGATCTGGAAAACGTGATGAATGAAGCGGCTATTCTAACGGCGCGCAAGGGAAAATCCGAGATCCATATGCAGGAGATCCTGGAGGCGATCAACCGTGTGACGGTGGGCCCGGAGAAAAAATCCAGCGTGGTGACTGAAAAGGATAAAAAGCTGGTGGCGTATCACGAATCCGGCCATGCGCTGGTGGCGCACCTGCTGCCGCACTGTAACCCGGTGCATGAGGTTTCCATCATCCCGCGCGGGCAGGCAGGCGGTTATACCATGACGTTGCCTACGGAAGAGACAAAATATGTAACCAAAAGCTATCTTCTGGATGATATTGCCATGGCTTTGGGTGGACGCGCGGCAGAGGAGGTCATGCTGGGCGAAATTTCCACTGGTGCATATTCTGACCTGAAGCATGCAACCAGCAATGCCCGCCGTATGGTGCGTGAATATGGCATGAGTGAAAAGATTGGTTCAGTCTTTTATGGAGACAGTGACCAGGAAGTGTTCTTAGGCCGTGATTTTGGCCATCAGAAGTCTTATTCGGAAAAGGTCGCGGCAGACATTGACGAAGAGGTGCGCGGCATTTTGGACAATGCCATGGAAACTGCGTTGAGCCTGATCCGCTCCCATAAGGACAAGATGGAGGCATTGGCAGAGCAGCTGATTGTTAAGGAAAAGCTAACGGCAGAGGAATTTGAGCAGATTATGGATGGAAAACAGCCTGAGGCATTGGCAGAGGGCGTGCCGGCTCACCCCCTGGCGTCTTCAGAAAACGATGGAGAAAAGGAAGAACATCAGGAGAAAACGACCGAAGAATAAAAGAAAGCAGCCGTCTTAGAGACGGCTGCTTTTTTCAAGGGTGCGAAAAAACGCAGAAATACGCGCTTGTTCGGTTGAATGAAAGCGTTTTAGATGTTACAATGTTGATAATGCTAGAGAAGGGCGCTGATGAGAATGCACGCGAACGGAGATGTCAAGATTTTTGCTGGCTCGACAGGAAGACCTTTTGCACGCCGGATGTGCGAATATATCGGATGTGAGTTGGGAGACAGTGAGGTCATTACGTTTTCAGATGGGAATATTTTTGTTCGGATTAAGGAAACGGTACGTGACAAGGACGTATACATTGTACAACCAATCGGCTTGAATCCAAACAACGAGTTTGTAGAGATTTTGTTTTGGATGGATGCGATGAAGCGTGCAAGCGCCAATTCGGTGACGGCAGTGATTCCCTATTTTGGGTATGCGAAGGGGGATAAAAAGGACGAGCCCCGGGTATCCATTCGCGCCAGGGTTTGTGCAGATGCTATTGAGCAGGCTGGGGCGGACCGCGTAGTAACGATGGACCTCCATGCGCCGCAGGTACAAGGGTTTTTCAAAAAGCCGAGCGATCATCTGTATTCCAAGCCGATGCTGTGTGAATATGTAAAGTCGCTGGGCATTACCGATAATTTGGTGGTAGTATCTCCGGATGCAGGCTTTGCCAAGGATGCCAGAGGCTATGCAGATTACCTGGGACTGCCGGTGGCAATTGGCGATAAGACCCGCTATGCGCATGATGAGAAGGCCAAAGTGCTGGATGTAATTGGCCATGTAGAGGGTAAGGATTGTCTGATTGTGGATGATTTTACCATTTCCGGGGGGACGCTCGTGGAAATCGCAGAAGCGCTCAAGAGCAAGGGTGCGAACCATATCTATGCGTGCCTGTCCCATGTGCTGATACGTGAAAAAGGGGTACAAGCCATTGAAAACAGCCCCATAGAGATGTTGATTTCCACCGATAGCGTAGAGAATCCGTATATTCGGAAATGTAAGAAAATCCATTTGATTTCTGTGGCCCCGTTGTTCGCAGAAACGGTGATGCGTATCAACAACAGGGAAAGTGTAAGCCCGTTGTTCAGCAAAGTGCCGATGAAGATCATTGAGCATATCGGAGAGGAAGTATAAAGGAGGAAAAGGCCCTGTAAAAAACAGGGCCTTTTTTGATTTTATGGTAAAAGTAACTGCCAAAAGCAAATTTATGGAAGGCATCGGCAGAAAACGTATGTATATCTCTATGCCAGATCAGATACCGATCAGCACAGCGTATAGCTGACAGGGAACCACCGCCGATCTATAGCCGCCGATAAGGCCAATGTATGGACTTCTTGCCTGAAACCAAGCGGAAAGCGCACAATGCTGCTTGGGATGCAGACAGCGTCAGATACACGCCTTAATGGTATTAAAAAGAGCAAACGGAAAAGCTTGCTCTTTACAGACACGTTAAGATTTATGCGTATCGTCAAATACGCGCATACGAGCCAGTGCACGTGCAATGGAGGCTTTGGCACGCAAAAAATCCTGGTGGCTTTTTTGATGCTGCATTCTGCGCTGGGCGCGCTCCAAGGCATTTTCAGCACGCCGGCGGTCGATTTCGTCCGGCCATTCTGCAGTTTGCACCAGCATGTGCGCTGCGCCGAGAAAAATCTCAATGAACCCGTTAGAGATAAAGACCTCACTCCATTCTCCATTGCGGCGTATCCGAAGAGGACCGGCCACAATGGCGGCCGCTAGATCTGCATGGTGCGGCATGATGCCTACTTCACCATCACTGGTATTGAAAATGACCATTTCTACCTGATCTTGCATAAAAACCCGCTCTGGCGTCACGATCTCCAATAAAAAGGTATCGGCCATTTATGCCATCTCCTCATCGCGCGCCTTTTTGCGCACATCATCTATATTGCCAGCTTGGTAGAAAGCCTGCTCAGGCAGGTCGTCGCATTTGCCGTCGACGATTTGGGCAAAGGATTCAACGGTATCCCCAATCGGCACATATTGGCCGGGCACGCCGGTAAATACCTCCGCCATAAACATCGGCTGAGACAAAAACCGTTGAATGCGGCGGGCGCGATGGATCGCGATGCGGTCCTCCTCAGCGAGCTCATCCATACCAAGAATGGCCAAAATGTCCTGCAGCTCACGATAACGCTGCAAAAGCTTTTGCACCTCACGGGCTACACGATAGTGCTCCTGCCCAACGATGTGAGGATCCAGAATACGGGAACTGGATTCCAGGGGGTCCACCGAAGGATAGATACCCATTTCTACGATACGGCGTGAAAGCACGGTCGTGGCATCCAAATGAGTAAAGGTGGTCGCCGGGGCCGGGTCTGTCAAGTCGTCTGCCGGCACATAGACGGCCTGTACGGAGGTAATAGATCCCTGGGTCGTGGAAGTGATACGCTCCTCCAATTCGCCAAGCTCGGTAGCTAGAGTGGGCTGGTAACCCACAGCAGAGGGAAGACGGCCCAGCAACGCAGACACCTCGGACCCAGCCTGTACATAACGGAAGATATTATCAATAAACAGCAGCATATTTTGGTGCTGCACATCGCGGAAATATTCTGCCATGGTCAACCCTGTCAGTGCTACACGCATACGGGCCCCCGGCGGCTCATTCATCTGGCCGAAAGCAAGCGCTGTTTTTTCCAAAACGCCAGTGCGCTCCATTTCCTGCATCAGGTCGTTGCCCTCACGGGAGCGTTCCCCGACACCGGCAAAAATGGACATGCCGCCATGCGAGGAGGCGACATTATGGATCAGTTCCATAATCAACACAGTCTTGCCGACGCCTGCGCCGCCAAATAGGCCGATCTTCCCGCCTCTCGCATAAGGAGCCAGTAAATCAATGACCTTGATGCCGGTTTCAAACATTTGTGTAGAAGGGGTCTGCTCGGCCAACGGCGGCGGCGCCTGATGAATGCTATGCCGCTCTGCTTGGATCGGGCCTTTGCCGTCGATGGGCTCGCCAAGCGCATTGACGGTACGCCCTAAGACAGCTTCGCCAACCGGAACGCTGATGGGACCGCCGGTGTCCTCAACCGGCTGCCCGATATACATTCCTTCAGTTGCCCCCAAGGCGATGCAGCGTACCTTGCCATTGCCTTGATGGGAAACCACCTCCA
>CAJLPK010000015.1 GCA_905208455.1 uncultured Bacillota bacterium | reverse complement strand
TGGGCGTCGAGCGGGCGCCCGATGGGGTCAACGATACGGCCTTCCAGACCCTGAACAGGAACCTGGACGACATGGCCGGTACCGCGCACCTCCATCCCCTCGGTTACCTCATACTCCCCGTTGAGCAAAGCGATGCCATTGTAATTTTCTGCCAGCGACAGCGCCATGCCGTAAATCTCTCCGGGCAGTTCCACCAGCTCGCTGAGCTGCAGGCCCTCCAGGCCATCTGCCCAAAAAATACCGTCCCCGACTTTAAGGACATGGCCAAAAGAAGAAATTTGGGGTTTATATTCAAACGAATCCACTTTATTGCGGATTACATCGGTTGATCCTTGGTTTGCCATAGGATTCTCACCACCCTTGTTATGTAGTCATCAACTGCATGGCATCAATGAGCTGATCTTTTACGTTATATTCGTAAATACGGCCGCCAATGGTGACCTCCAGCCCGCAGAGAAGCTCTGGTGCTTGCTCCACTTCAAAATCAATGTGAGTATGCAGCTTATTAGAAAACACAGCTGTTAGCCGGGCAAGCTGGCTTTCCGAAAGAGGATATGCAGTACGGATGTAGCCTTTCATTTCTCCGCGACCTCTTTGATGAAGGCATCTATCATGTGGTCATGATCCTCTTTCTTAATTTCACGCAAGAGAATACGCCCGGCAAGCTCTACGGATAGAGACCCGATGCGCTCCTCGGAATCCTCCATGGCCTTGATGCGCAGCTGTTCTGCCTCTTCTGCGGCGCGGCGGCGGATCCGATCTGCTTCCTTTTCCGCCGTTGCGATTACATCCTTGGCAAGCTCTTCCGCCTGCTTTTGTGAACGGGTCAATGTCTCGGCAGAATGGGCGCGCAGCTCCTCCTTTTGGGCCTTGACTTGTTTTTGCTGGATGGTGATTTCCTGCTTGACAACCTCTAGCTGCTGGCGGTCTTCCATCACTTTTTTCGCGTTGTTATCCATAAAAGCGCGCACCGGCTTGAATAAAAAGCGCTTAAACAGCAACGCCAGGAAGAATACCGACAGCATATGCCAGCCGATACTCCATAGATCGATGTTCATAGCTAATCCCTTTCCTTTGCCAATGGTCTAAAGAAGATAAGGATAAGGTGTTATGCCTTACCGCCCAAAACAAACATGATCAACAGCGCGACAACAAACCCATAGATTGCTGTGGATTCTGCTAAGACCAGACCCAGTAAAAGCACGGAATTGATTTTTCCCTGTGCTTCCGGTTGGCGGCCGACAGCCTCTACTGCCTTGCTTGTGGCGATACCCATACCCAATCCGGCGCCCAGCCCAGCCAAAACAGCAATGCCGGCACCGATTGCGATTAAACCAATTGCACTCATGATGATAAATCCTCCTTTTAGGAATGAAATCTTAATCCAACGCTTCGCCTACATAGGAAAGCGAAAGGTAAACGAAAATATAGACCTGTATTGCCGTGTGAAACACATTAAAATACAGGGAAAGAAGAGGGGGAATCAGGACGGTCGTTACGGAATAAATAAGCTCCATAACAATCATGCCGGCCAGCACATTGCCATACAGGCGGCAGGCCAGCGAAACGGGCACGGCCAAGTCTGAAAGCAGCTTCACAGGCGCTACGGCGGCCATGGGCTTCAAATAACTCTGCGCCCTGTATTTCAATCCTCTGTGGCGGATGGTGATGTAGTTGATCATGATAAACGTACAGATCCCCAGCGCCAAAGTAGTATTGATATCAGCAGTCATAGCTGTTAACCCAAACAACTCAATGCAACAGCCAAGCCCGATGTAAACCGTTAAGGCGAACAGGTAAGGCGCGATTTGCCGCCCGATGGTTTCCCCTAAGCGGTCTGTGGCCATTTTGTCATAGGTATTGACGAATAGCTGCAAATAATTTTGCAATTTTTTTGGATTTTCCTGCATGCCTTTATAGTAAAACAGGTTTAGGCAAAGCAGAACGAGAATGCTCAGCAGCAGAATGACACCGCCAACGAAGATGGACCAGCTGACAGCGCCGATGCCAGGCAGGGTAACAGTACCAACGTCAATGGAAAGCTCCATGCTGTTTGTTTCCTTTGGGCCAAAAATCAGCATCAGCACGCCGTAGATAACGCACAGGATTAAATATGGCGCAGCAAGCTTTAAAAAGGACAACAGCTTTTGCTTGATTGATTTTTTCTTTTTGCCTCCCTGCTTCTGGGAAGCTTGAGAGGTTGTATTTTGCTCCATGACTCAATCGCTCCTCTTTGCCTTGGTAAATATAACGGCGGCTCCTGCAAACAGCAGAAAGAGCGCCGCGCCCGCACAGCCGGCCAGATGGCCTACGGACCAGAGCGCCATCAGCAAAAATACTGCCACATAGGCCAGCATTTTGCCGATGAACCACAGCCAGCGATAGGAAGGATTGGATACCATATGCCACAACGCATACAGCTGGAAGCAGCCAAGCGCGATGCCGAATACGACTCCGATGAGCACACCGGGCAGGGTAATGGACATAGAATCCCTCCTTTTCGCTGGGATAGATACGGATAACAGAAATAAAAAGGAGCTTACCGGCAACAGGCAGAGAACGCCTTGGCAAACACCCTTGTTTTTTTATTTTGATGTAAACCTACACCCAAAGAAACAGGATGTCAAGACTCTTTTCCAAATAATAGATTATTTTTTCATATTTTTATCTATGTTAAGAGAAGTTCTTTTGGGACTCCCGTACTGATTTTATCTTATATAATTATAATAGGAAAGAAAAAAGCTGTAAGAATCACCAAAACTTGACAATGCAAAGGATGTTTGCATACAATGAACGCAGCATTTGCATGAGAAAATAATAATAAGAACCAAGCAAGGGGGCATGTGTCGGTGGAGTCCATCAAGGCAGTGGTACTGGCGGCAGGCGAGGGGAAGAGAATGAAGAGCGGAACACCCAAGGTGCTGCATAAGGTATGCGGGATAGAAATGGTGCAGAGGGTATTGAATGCCTGCCCGGCACAATGCCAGCCCGTTGTAGTCGTAGGCCATGGAAAAGAGCAGGTGGCGCCGTTTGTAGAGAAACAGGCGGCGGTGGTAGAGCAGGCGGAGCAAAGGGGCACAGGGCATGCGGTACAGATGGCGATGCCTTATCTCAAGGAGTACGATGGCAAGACATTGGTGCTGGCCGGCGATATGCCGCTTTTGACGCGCGAAACACTGCAAACACTGATCGAAAAAACGCCAAAGGGCGGCGCAGCGCTTTTGACCAGCTTGGCAGAGGACCCAACGGGCTATGGACGAGTGCTGCGGGACGGCTGCGGCCGTGTAGCGAGGATTGTGGAGCATAAAGACGCCACGGAAGAGCAGCGGCAGGTCAAAGAGGTCAATGCTTCGGTATACTGCTTTGACAACCGTGCGCTGCTGGAAGGGCTGGCGCAGCTGACCTGCGACAACGCGCAGCAGGAGTATTACCTGACGGACTGCATTGAGTTTTTGGTACAGGCACACCGCCCTGTGGAGGCGGTAGCGGCGAGCCAAGCGGAGTGCATGGGCGTCAACGACAGGGTACAGCTGATGCAGGCAGAGCAATATCTGCAAGCAAAAATCAAAGAGGCCCATATGAGAAACGGCGTTACCATCCTCGATCCTCAGCAGGTCTATATAGAAGAGCAGGTGGAAATCGGCTGCGATACCATTTTGTACCCGGGCGTGGTGCTCAAGGGCCGTACAAAGATCGGAGCGGGCTGTGTGCTGATGGGCTCTTCACGCATAGAGGACAGCGTTGTGGCGGATGGTGTGGAGCTGCAAAACAGCGTGATCGTGCAAAGCGAGATCGGGAGCGGCACGACGGTAGGGCCGTTCGCGTATCTGCGGCCGGGCAGCAGGATCGGCAGCGGATGCAAGGTCGGAGATTTTGTGGAAGTGAAAAATGCCACAGTCGGGGACGGCACCAAGCTGCCTCACCTATCCTACATCGGCGATGCGGATATCGGCAAAGCATGCAACATTGCCTGTGGCACCATTTTTGTAAATTACGATGGGAAAATAAAACAGCGCTCCATAGTGGAGGACCACTGCTTTATCGGCTGCAATGTAAACCTGGTGGCGCCTGTGGCGGTGCGTGAGGGCGCCTATGTGGCGGCCGGCACCACGGTAACTGAAGAGGTGGAAGCGGGCGCCATGGCAATCGGCCGCGTCCGCGCCGAAACAAAGCCGGCCTGGGCAGACAATCGAAGAAAACAGGGGAAGCTCAAATAAGATGAAATTGGTATTTGGCCTGGGAAACCCGGGAGATAAATACGCCAAGACCCGGCATAATGCCGGTTTTTTGGCGTTGGATGAGCTGGCGGCGCTGCTCAACGCCATGCCGGAGAAAAAACAGCGCGGCGCTGTGGTACGCCAGGCACAAAGCGGCGCAGAAAAGGTGCTGCTAATCAAACCGCAGACCTTTATGAACAACAGCGGCGAATGCGTCATGGACTTTGCTGCGTATTATAAAGCAGCGCTGGCAGATATTACGGTGCTGTACGATGATATAGACCTGCCGGCTGGTATGATCCGCGTGAGAGGAAAGGGCGGCGCTGGCACGCACAACGGCATGCGCAGCATTTTGGCCCATTTGGGCGAGGGAGGGTTCCCGCGTGTACGCCTGGGCGTGGGCGCCCCGCCGGAAAAATGGGATTTGGTCGATTTTGTGCTGGGGGTTCCCAGAGGGGAGGATGCGCTTTTATTCCAGCGCAGCATTGAACACGGCGCCCAGGCGGCAAGGCTTCTTTTAACAGAGGGCATAGAAGCGGCACAGCGGGCGTATAACGGCGTATAACGCCAGGGAGGCATTGATGCAACAGCAGCCATGGGCACAGATCAGCCCTTTGCTGAAGCCGCTGACGGAGGGCGGCGCGTACAAAAGACTGATTGCGGGCATGAAGGGGGAGCAGAAAAAACTCTCTCTTTTTGGCATGCCGGAAAACGGGAAGGTCCCGTTGGTATTATCGCTGTTTTACCAGCAGAAAAAGTCGATAATGATCGTAACCTCGGGAGATTTTTCTGCACAGAAGCTTTACGCAGCGCTGGAGCCTGCGCTGGGGGAAGCGTGCCTGCTGCTGCCGCAGAGGACGGTACAGCTCAGCCGTGCACGGGGACAAAACAAGCAGACGCAGGGCCTGCGCGCCAAGGCGCTGAGCCGGGCTGTTTCGGGCGCGCCGTTTGTCATCATTGCGGGCGTGGATGCGGCGCGGGCCCGCTTGGCCCCGCCGGAGGATTTTCAAAAGCATGTGTTTGCCCTGCAAAAGGGACAGCGCATTGAGATTAACAAGGTGATGGAAAAGCTGGCTCTGGCGGGGTATCAGCGCAGCGAAACAGTGCAGGAAACAGGCGAATTTGCCGTAAGAGGCGGCATTGTGGATATATTCGGCGCGGACGGCAGTGCGGTACGGGTGGACTTTTTCGGCGATGAGATAGACCAAATCCGGAGGCTGGATGTGCTCTCGCAGCGCAGCCAGGAGGAAGTGCAGCAGTTTGCCTTATCGCCGGCCGTGGAAGCCCCACTGACGCATAAGCAGGCGCAAAAGGCATTGCTGGAAATGGATAAGATCTTAAAGGATATCCCGCTTTCTGCGCAAAATGAGCAGAGCGAGCGGCTGCGCCAGCTACACGACGGCATAGCCCAAGGCGATTATACGCAGAGCTATGAGGTTTTGTCGCTGTTTTTGCCGGCGTATACGGCGGTGGATTACCTGCCGGCCGGCAGCGTGCTGCTGCTGGATGAGCCGATTCGGCTGTCGGATGCGGCCCATTCTTCGGATTTAGAGATTCAATCTACGGTAGTAGAGCTTAAGGAAAAGGGGATGGCGCCGCTGGGCTGGGAAAACCAACTGGCGCCGTATGTGCATTTGACGGCCCCGCCGGATGTATATACGCTGTCCTGCTCTGCTGTACAGCAGACAGGAGACAGCCATGTATTTCAGATTCGCCCGGCCCAAGCCCTGCATGGCAGGTTTGATTTGCTGGCAGATGAACTGACCCTGCGCAACAAGCACGGATACCGCACGGTACTGGCCCTGCAAAATGAAAAGCGCTGCCAGACGCTTTACCAATCGCTGTTGGACAGAGGCGTTTCCTGTGTGGTGGATACCGAAATGAAAAACCCGCCCCAAAGGGGATATAGCGTTCTGACAGTCGCGCCGCTGGGCAGCGGCTTCGAGATGGGAGAGGAAAACTACCTTGTCTTTTCCGAGTATGAGATTTTCCGTACCCAAGGAGCGCGTACGCCGGCAAAGCAGAAGAGCTCCCTGCAGGCGGCGATGCCGGCGGTCGACCTGAGGGTTGGGGATTATGCCGTGCACGATGTGCATGGGATCGGCGTATACAAGGGGCTTACCACCATCACAGTGGAGGGAAAGCCCAAGGACTTTATGCTGATGGAATACCGCGGCGGGGATAAGCTCTACATCCCGGCCGACCAGGCGGACCGTTTGCAAAAATACATTGGCAATGACGATACGCCCAAGGTAAACAAGATGGGCGGCGCTGAGTGGGAAAAAGCGAAAAAGAGGGTTTCCAGCTCGGTGAAAAAGCTGGCGCAGGATCTGGTCTCGATCTATGCGGCCCGGCAAGCGATGACAGGCTATGCGTTCTCGGAGGATACGGCTTGGCAGGCGGAGTTTGAGCAGGCGTTCCCCTTTGAAGAAACGGAGGGGCAGCTGCAAAGCGTAGAAGAGATCAAGCGGGATATGGAATCCAATAAAATCATGGATCGCCTGTTATGCGGCGATGTCGGTTATGGCAAGACGGAGGTGGCGATGCGCGCCATTTTCAAATGCGTGATGGACGCCAAGCAGGCCATGGTGCTGGTGCCGACGACGATTTTGGCCCAGCAGCACTATGCAACGATGGCCGCCCGTTTTGAGGGGTACCCCATCCGGGTGCAGGTGCTGAGCCGGTTCAAGACCGCCAAGGAGCAAAAGCAGATCCTGCAGGAGTTTGCGGACGGCGGCATCGATGTGCTCATCGGTACGCACAGGCTGCTGGCCAAGGATGTAAGGCCGCATGACCTGGGGCTGCTGGTGGTGGATGAAGAGCAGCGGTTTGGCGTAGGGCATAAGGAGACCATCAAGGACATGAAGCGCAGTGTGGATGTATTGACGATGACGGCTACGCCTATCCCACGCACGATGGAAATGTCGCTGGTAGGGATCCGGGATATGTCCGTCATCCATACGCCGCCGGAGCAAAGGATCCCGGTAAATACCTATGTATCGCCGTATGATGCGGGGCTGATCCGCGAAGCGATCCACAGGGAGCTGGCCCGCGACGGGCAGGTGTACATCCTATATAATAAGGTGCAGAGGATGGAGTGGCTGGTGCATGAGCTGCGCCAGCTCGTGCCGGAAGCGCGCTTTGCCATGGCGCATGGGCAGATGACGGAAAACCAGCTGGAAAGCGCGATGCTGCAATTCTATGAACGGGAGGCGGATGTGCTGGTTTGCTCTACCATCGTGGAAAACGGGGTGGATATTCCCTCTGCCAACACCATGATTGTGCTGGATGCCGACCATCTGGGGCTGTCCCAGCTGTATCAGCTAAGAGGGCGCGTCGGGCGGAGTACACGAACGGCGTATTGCTATCTGCTGTATGAGGCCAATAAGCAGGTCAACGAAACAGCACAAAAGCGGTTGGATGCCATCAAGGAGTTTACCGACCTTGGCAGCGGCTTTCGCATTGCCATGCGCGATTTGGAGATCCGGGGCGCGGGCAACCTGCTGGGGCCGGAACAGCATGGACACATGGCAAATGTGGGATACGATACCTACTGCAAGCTGTTGGCAGACGCTGTAAAACAGGCAAGGGGCGAGGCACCGGCGCCGTCCTTTGAGACGACGGTAGACGCGCCGCTGGCTGCTTATCTGCCCGAAAAATATGTGGGCTCCAAAGAGCAGAAGGTACAGGTGTACCGAAAGATTGCCAATATTACCGGTGTGCACGATGCTGAGGATCTGGAAAAGGAATTGCAAGACCGGTTTGGTCCGGTACCGGAGGCAACGCGCCAGCTGATCGAGATTTCGCTGCTGCGCGCGCTGGCACACGAGGCCGGCGTGGCAAGCGTGACGGTGCGCCAGGGCCAGGCGCGCATGAAGTTTGCCTTGCAGGCGGAGGTGGACCCGCTTCAAATCATGCAGGCGGCAGAGCGGTTTGGGCAGGGGGCGCATTTTACAAAAGGCGAAACGCCGGGGCTGCTGTTAAAGCTGCCGAAGGCCTCTGCAGAGGAAATGACAGAGCAGACAATGGCTTTTTTCAGGGACTTGACACAAGCAAGCTGAGATTGAAACCAAGCTGTGAGTGCGGTATAATAACAAAAATATGTTTGACAACCGAGCTTTGTACAAGAGAGGATGGACGCCGATGAAAAAGAAATGGGCAGCCATAGCGCTGGCGATGACAATGTGCGTAGGCCTTTTGACGGGCTGCGTATCGGTCAACCGTGATAAGGATAAGGCGCAAATTGTTGCCAAGGTAGGCGAGGAGGCGCTGACAAAAGAGCAGCTGTACAGCCAGATGCAGTCCTATCTATCCGCTTATGGCATGGAGGATGACCTTTGGGACGAGGGGCTGGACAGCCAGCTGAGAGAATACATGGATGAGCAGGGCGTAACGCTGGCCCAAAGCTGGATGGAGCTGCGCGTGGCGGCTGCCATTTGTGACAGGGATATGCCGCTGACAGAGGAAGAGATCGAGGAAGTAGACGAGATCTATGCCGATGCGATAGACCAGGTAAAAACACAGTTGGGATACAATTCGGTATCGCCGGAAAGCTATGAGGGCAATATCGACGAGGATGTGGATGAGTTTTTCCGCACTTATTATGCAACGGAAGACGCAGCCAGCTACAAGGAAGACCTTTTGCGCAACCAAAAATATAACAAGCTGTATGAAAGCACAGTAAAGGATGTAAAGGCCGGGGACAAGGCGCTGGAGAACCGCTATAAAGAGGACCTGGCAGAGCAAAAGGAAACCTATGAGAAAACGCCGAGCGATTTTATGACGGCGATTACCAACGAATCTTCAGGTGATTATCTATTGTATAAGCCGGAAAACTATTTGCTGGTCAAGCAGATTCTCATTGAGTATTTGCCGGCGGATAAGACCAAGGTAGAGACGCTGTCTGAAGAAAAGACAACGCTGCAAAACGACGTGGATACCGCGCAGGAAAGCCTGGATACCAACCAGGAAAGCAGGGATGGCGAGCAATCCACCTATGATGCGGCCAAGGAAGCATACGATAAGGCGGTCACGGACGGCGATACGGCAACGGCGGAATCCAAAAAGCAGGAAATGGACGCCAGCCAGGAAAAACTGGACGCCTATGACGAGAGCATTGCCCAGGCGCAGAAGGACCTGGATACCAAAAAGCCACAGCTGGAGGCCAAGGAAGCCGAATTGAAAAGCGCGATAGAGACAGCCCAGGCCAATGTGCAGGCCAAGGTAGACGAGGCAATGCAAAAGGCGAAAGACGGTGAGGACTTTGATGCGCTGATCGAGCAATACAATACAGATCCTGGCATGCAGGGGGATACGGTCACAGCGAAGATCGGCTATGTCATCGCGCCGGACGATACGACGTATGATGAGGATTTTGTAGCTGCTGCCCGTACGCTGACAAAGCAGGGAGAACTGGCACAAACCGCAACTGCGTTTGGCGTGCATATCATTCGTTTGCAGATGGATGCAGCGGCCGGGGATCTGCCGTATGACCAGGGCGGCAAGGAAGTGGTGGCCTCCAAAGAGGACGAAGTGGCCAAAGAAGAGGTTTGGACGGAAAAAATGGAGCAGTGGGCCAAGGAATTGGACGGAAAAGTCTATGAAAGCCGCATTGCCTTTGTCAAATAAAAAAAGGAAAAAGGAAAGCAGAAAAAGCCAGACAGTCAATGCTGTCTGGCTTTTGTTGATAAGGAAAGCTTATGCAAGATACGACGCCAAGGAGGAAAGGTCTAGTTCCTCTTGGTAAGAAGAGAGGAACCCCATCAGCTGACGGGCAATGGCTTGCACCCCGCCTGCCTGCTCGCTTTCGATGTTGACGGCAATGAGCGGCTCATGCAGCGAAAGGCGGAGGAGGAACCAGCCGTCTCCGTTTTCGGGGGAAAATTGGATGCGGATGCCCTCATGGTTGTCGAAGGCGGGATGAAAAGCGGGCTGTTTATCCGCGTATGCCGAGAGCGCTTGGATGAGAGTTTGCCCGAAATCGCGGAACGCATCCACACGGATGGGCAGGCGGAACTCACGGCTTTCCGCCGGCTCAGAGAGATCCGCCAAAAGGTCCGCGATACCAAGCCCGTTTTGGTGCAGACGCGCCATTTCAATGATAAGGCGCGTGGCAAGATAGGCGCCGTCATCCAAAAAGTAGTTTTCCTTGAGCGCGGCATGCCCGCTGGTCTCGATGGCGAGCGGTGTATATTGGCCGGATTTGTTCAGGCGGATGGCCTCGTTGATGACATTTTTATAGCCCCGCTTAAAGCGGTGATGCGTACCGCCGTGGGCTTTGATAAAAGCGGCCAATCCTGTGGAGGTGACGGAATCCGTTACAATGGCAGCGCCCGGCGTTTCGCGCAGCAAAATGGAAGAAATGGCCGCGATGAGCCGATTTTTATTTAATATAACGCCGCCCTTGTCTACCGCGCCTACACGGTCCACATCGGTATCAAAGATCAGGCCGAAGTCGGCATTATGGCGGACAACGGCGTCCACCAAGCTTTGCATGGCTTCGGCATTTTCAGGATTGGGGATATGGTTTGGGAAACGGCCATCCGGCTCTAAAAATTGGCTGCCGGAAATATCCGCGCCCAGAGGCTTCAAGACCTTTTCAGCATAAAAGCCGCCGGCCCCGTTGCCGGCATCCACAAGAATTTTTAGCCCTTTCAGAGGTTGGGCCTGGCCGGCGCCCTGTTGAATCCTTTGGCGCAGGCCCTCAGCATACAGAGAAATAAAGTCAAACGTTTGCACATGCCCTGCTTTGCCGCCGGGCAGATCTTTCTCGGCCAGGGAGAGAAGGTCTGCAATCTCATGTGCTTCCAGCCCTCCTTGCGGAGTGAAAAATTTCATACCGTTACGGTCGCTGGGCAGATGGCTGGCGGTCAGCATAACGGCGCCGTCGCAATGTGTTTGCTCAGATACCGTCGTCATAAACATAGCGGGCGTGCTGGCCATGCCGCAGTCGATGACGGAAAGGCCGCAGTCTGCCAATGCCGCAATGCAGGCCTTTTTCAAGGCCGGGCCGGTCAGCCTGGCATCCATCCCAACGGCAACGCGGGGGATGGTGTGCGGCGTTCGATCTATCAGCCAAAGGGCGAAGGCGCGGCTGATGGAATCCACGGCTTTGGCTGTTAAGTTGGCCTGCGGCCCCATCGCGACGCCACGTATATCGCTTCCGTTTTGCAAACTGGACAGATGCATTGTATTTACTCCTAACCACATACAAATGTCTTTTTTATTTTTTATTGTACCGGCATTGGCGGACGGATGCAAGCATAGCGCCATGCCTGCCCCCGTGTTTGGAAAAAAATGTAATGCCGCTGAAAAAATTTTTTCTGATAAAAACCTGCCAATTAGCAGAAAATATCGGCAACAGAGGTAGAAGTTTGCATAAGGCAGGAGGAACATGAATGAAAGCGACAGGGATCGTACGCAGAATCGACGAACTGGGAAGAGTCGTGGTGCCAAAGGAGATCCGGCGGACGCTGCGCATCCGTGAAGGAGATCCTTTAGAGATATTCACAGACCGAAACGGAGAGATCATCCTAAAAAAATATTCCCCGATGGGAGAGCTAGGCGCCTTTGCTAAGGAATACGTGGAGGCGCTGAATAAATCCTTGGGGCATATTGCTATGATTTGTGACCGTGACAGTGTGATCGCGACGGCGGGGGTGCAAAAAAAGGAATATCTGGATCATGCAGTAAGCCGTGAAATGGAACAGGCTATGGAGCAGAGAAAACCGATCCTTTCAGACCGGAGAAACGGCCAAAGCCCTTTGCCGGTGACAGAACAGGAGGATGCCAGCCAGACAATGGCCCAGATCATTGTACCGGTGATCAGTGAAGGGGAGGCAACAGGTGCGGTGGTGCTTTTGACAAGGCAGGAGGATTGCAAATTTGGGGAAACCGAACTAAAAGTGACACAGACAACAGCCGGATTTTTAGGAAGGCAGCTGGAGCAATAAAATGTTTGGGAAAAGGCCGCTGGGGAAGCGGCTTTTTTTCTAGGGTTTTTCGGCGGAAGATGCTATAATAAGGCACATAATACAACAGATGAACAGGCAGAAGGCAGAGAGGAGGGCCATCGGCATGAAAAAGGGATTTGCACACGGGGCAGCCAAGCTCGGCAGCGCCGGGCTGCTGTGTAGCGCCATTGGTTCTCTGTTCCGCATCGCGCTGGCCGGATGCATCGGCACGATGGGCATTGCCTATTACCAGCTGGCATATCCCATCTATGTGCTTTTAACGGTGGTGGCTACCTCGGGCATTCCGGCGGCAATCAGCAAACGGGTCTCAGAATTTACGGCTCTTGGCGATTATCGGACCGCGCATTATTTTTTTGTGACCTGCTTTCGGGTGCTTTTGCTGGCCGGGCTGGGCGGTTCCGTGCTGCTGGCGGCAGGGTCGTTTTGGATCGTACGGATGCAAGGCGTTCCAGAGGCATGGATGACGATCCTTTCGCTATCGCCGGCCGTATTCTTTATGAGCGGCATTGCAGCCTACCGGGGATATTTCCAAGGACTGCAGGAAATGGCGCCTACGGCTGCTTCGCAGGTGGTGGAGGAGGTCGTAAAAACGGTGCTGGGGCTGGGCCTTTCCTATTGGCTGATGCATAGCAGCGCATTGATGGCGTCGGTAGGGGCGCTGGCGGCTATCCCAGCGGCGGAGCTTTGCTCGCTGGCCTATTTGATGATGCGGTATGGAAGAGGGAAAAGGGCTTTGATGCATGAAATCAGGACGAGCCCGCACGTGAAGGGATACCCTGAGAAAAAACGGATCCGAAAGGATTTATTGCATTTGGCCCTTCCCATTACGCTGGCTGCCGCGGCGATGAGCCTGGTGTCGCTGGCAGACAATTTCATGGTCATCAACCTTCTGAAATCCAGCGGGTTTTCCCAAGCGATGGCAGAGAGCAGATTTGGGCTGATGACAGGCTATGTAAGCCCGATTGTGTATGTGCCGGTATGCATTTCGACGGCGCTGCAGGTGAGCCTGGTGCCGAGCATTTCCGCCAGCTTGAAATTAAGGCGCTTTAAGGAATGCACGATAAACACCGGCATCGGATTGAAGCTCACTATGCTGTTCGGCCTCCCCTGCATGGCAGGGCTGATGCTGCTGGGGCCGCTTTTGCTGCAGCTGATTTTTCCCGGAACGCTGGCAGAAGGCGATCATGCGGCGGTGTCCGCCATGCTGATGCGTGTCATGGCAGTTGGCCTGTTCTGCCTGATGGGGATGCAGACCTGCACGGGCATTTTGCAGGGCCTGGGGCTGCAGACCATCCCGGTGAGGAATCTGGGTGCCGGGCTGCTGGTAAAAGTCGCGGTATCGATGGTGCTGCTGAAGATTCCCAGCCTCAACGTCGTAGGAGCGGCCATCGGCACGGCGGCATGCTTTGCCGTATGCGCGCTGATGAATCTATGGCGCATTTTGCATGAGCTAAGGGTACAGTTTTCCATGATGGAAATATTGATAAAGCCGCTGCTGGCCACTGGCGGCATGTCCGCGGCCATCGGGCTTGTGTGGCTGGCGCTGCATAGTGTGAATGGGTGGATCCTGTTTTTGTGTGCGGCGGTCATAGGCGTTTTTGTATATTTTGCATTGGTCATAGGATTTCATATCATAACGACAGAGGATCTGAGGATGCTGCCGGGCGGCATCCAGTTGGATTCCTGGTTGCGTGAAAAGGGGATTTGGAGGGATATTTAATGGCAATTTTTATCATTGGCCTGGGGCCGGGGCCAAAGGGATATGTAACAAGCCAGACTATGCAGGCGCTGGAAAAGGCTGATGCATGCTATGTGCAGACAGCACTGCACCCCAGCATCGAAATATTGAAAAAAGCGGGGATTGATTTTATACCGCTGGACGGAGAATATCAAAAGGCACAGGATTTTGATGCGCTCAACCAGACTGTTGCGGAAAAAATCGTGGAAGCAGGCCAAGAAAAATGTATCGTATTTGCGGTTACGGGAGAAGCTAGCCAAGGGCAAAGTGCGGTAAAGGCTGTATGGAGCAGGGCCAAAGAGCTTGGGATAGAGACGGCGATTGTGCCGGGGCTGAGCACGGCGTCTGCGGCCATGGCGGCGGCAGGCGTGCCGTGTGAACAGGGCGTACAGACGCAATATGGCGCGCTGGATCTTTTGAGGATGGACTGCGGAAAGTGTCAGGTGCTTTGTGATTTGGACCAGGTGCTGAAGGCGAGCCGGCACAAGGTGGACTTGATGGAGCTGTATCCGGAGGATTGGCAGGTGGCGCTGGTATGGGCGGACGCTGAGCAAATGCACCATCGCTGGTGTGCTCTATATGAATTGGACCGACAGCCGAATTTTGATGCAACCAGCTGTTTGGTTGTGCCGCCGCTGCCTTTTGAGCAGCAAAAACGCTATGTATATGCGGATCTGCAAAAGATCGTTGGCATTTTGCGCGCGCCGGATGGCTGCCCATGGGATGCAGAGCAGACTCATTTTTCCTTGAAATCCGCTATGCTCGAGGAAGCCTGCGAGGCGATTGCCGCAGTAGATGAAGGGGATATGGAGCACCTGTGCGAGGAGCTGGGAGACGTACTGCTTCAGGTAGCGATGAATGCAGAAATCGCACAGGAACAGATGGAGTTTACGCCTGTGGATGTATGTAGCGGCATTTGTGAAAAGCTCATTCGCCGGCATCCGCATGTGTTTGGAAGCGTAACGGTGAGCGGGACGGGCGAGGTACTGAAGAATTGGGAAGAGATCAAAAAGACGGAAAAGGGACATGAACAGGAGGGTTCGCTGCTAAAGGGCGTAGGGGACGGGCTGCCGGCGCTGATGCGCGCGCAGAAGATCCAAAAAAAGGCCCGGAGCATCGGGTTTGACTGGCAGGCGCCCGAGCCGGCGGCCGAGAAGGTACAAGAGGAGCTTTTGGAACTGATGGAAGCGATGAAACAAGGGCCTGTGCGCACGGAAGAGGAAGCGGGAGATCTGCTGTTTGCCGCGGTGAATGTAGTACGTTTGTGCGGCGTGCATGCGGAGACGGCGCTGATGGCGGCGTGTGAGAAATTTACGCGCCGGTTTCAGGCCATGGAAGCGGCGGCCGAACAAGCGGGGATGACGCTTGAGGGACAGCCGCTGGAGGCGCTGGATCGGCTCTGGGACGAGGCAAAACGCCTGGAAAGGCAAGAAAGGGCTTGACATTCTACATGGTTTGTTGGAAAATGGTCAGGACAAGAAACGAGAAAAATTTGCGCTTGGCGCAACTATCACTAGGAGGGCACGAATATGAACAAAACTGAATTGATCGGTTGTGTAGCTGAAAAAAGCGGTTTGGCCAAGAAAGATGCGGAAAAAGCAGTCAATGCTGTATTGGATGCCGTGGTAGAAACCCTGAAAGCAGGAGAAAAGGTACAACTGGTCGGCTTTGGCAACTTCGAAGTGCGTGAACGCGCAGCGCGCAAGGGCATCAATCCTTTGACCAAGCAGCCGATGGATTTCCCGGCTACCAAGGTACCGGCTTTCAAGGCGGGCAAAGCGCTGAAGGACGCAATCAAATAAAAGCATTTTGAAAGGAACCGGCATTGCTCGGTTCTTTTTTTATACAAAGACGGCTGGCATGGCGTTTTTATAGGGTGGAACAGAAAAATATGGTATAATATCATTGACTGGAGGTTGAAGATGCGAATAGACAAATACTTGAAGGTGTCCCGGATTATCAAACGGAGAACGGTGGCACAGCAGGCATGCCAGGCGGGACGGATACAGATAAACGGCAAGGTGGCAAAGCCTTCGGATAAAGTAGCGGTAGGCGATGTGCTGACGATTCATCTGGGAGAAAAAATATATACGTATGAGGTGTTGATTGTGACTGAACATGCTACGAAGGAGAATGCGGATATGATGTTCCGTGCTGTGCTATGAACGGGCCGAGGATCAGGACCGGGCTGGGCCTGGATGCACATGCATTTGCAGAAAACAGGCCGCTGATTTTGGGCGGCGTGCGGATCCCGTATGAAAAGGGCCTGATGGGCCATTCGGATGCCGATGTGCTTTGCCATGCCATCAGCGATGCGCTGCTGGGGGCAGCGGGACTGGGAGATATTGGGCAGCATTTCCCTGATACGGATCCGATTTACTTTGGGGCAAGCAGCATCATGCTGCTGCAATGCTGTGCGGAGAAGGCGCTTCAAAAAGGATATGCCGTAGGAAATGTGGACGCGGTGGTCATTGCGCAGGAACCAAAGATCGGGCCGCATACAGAGCACATGGCGTATCATATTGCCCAGGCGCTGGGCGTGGACCCCGCGCAGGTGAATATTAAAGCAACCACGACAGAGTATATGGGCTTTACGGGGCGCAAAGAGGGCATTGCCGCCCAGGCGGTATGCCTATTGGAAAGGATCGGCTGAATAAATGGCAAGACGCAGGCATAGGAGAGGGGAGAACCTGCTGGACCGCTGGCGCGGTTCACCGGTTTATCCGTTCTTAATGATTGGGATCGTAGGGGCGATCGTTGCGCTTTGCTGGCTATTGGTATCCCAGATAGCTATGCCCTTGATACAATCTTGGTTTGGGCCAAAGATCACCGAAGTGCCTTTGCCCACACAGCAAACGGAGATCGGGGATTTATCCGATAAAATCCGGGAAGTGCTGCTGACAAATAAATTCAAGTATGTGGGCAGGCCGATTCTTTTGGGGGATGAAGTATACTTTTCCTCGGGGCAGGATAATTACTACAATCCCCTGATGAAGGAAATCTATGTTGCTAAGCAGGATACGGCCAATTCAGTGACGCCGACGCAGATAGAGGGCATCGAAGCGGAGGGCGATATTCTGGCGCTGGACGTAAGCGCGGATTATATCGTGTATATCGATACGAAAAAGGATACTGCTATGGCGGATGGCGGCGTGATCCCGGGCCGCGCGGCCATGTACCTGTATGACCGCAGCACGCAGCAGACGGAAAAGCTCAAGGATATTCCGTATGATTGCCCGGACGTATTTTTAACAGGACAATATGCTGTATGGGCAGAGCGTACGGGAGAGACCCAGGACAAGCTGTATATGATGGACCTGGCAACCAAGGAGATTACGACGCTGGCAGCGTATGAGGACTCTCCGCTGGGGGTATCGCCGCCGGGCGTATGCAGCACAGACATCGTATGGGTGGAGCCGCATCCTGACCAGCCGGACAGCGAACAGTACAATGTGATCAAGATCCTATCCCTGGGACAGGATGCAGGGACAGTGACCACCTATGAGCCTGGCATGTATGCCTTTAAGCCGATGACAAACGGATCAGCCATTATTTGGAGCGATAATTTTGCCAGCGCTGATGCGAACCTGTATCTATCGCAAAACGGTGCAATGCCGAAGAAACTGGCGGAGAACGTATCCGGCTATGGGATCGCAGATAACTTTGTGGCCTACTGCCAGAACGGCAGGATCTATGTATACTTTTTGGCAACAGGGGAATTGGCCCAGCTATCAAAATCCACGGAATATGCGATGCTGGCGGATGTATCCAGCCATGGGGTGACTTGGTTCGATATTACAGATAAAAACAGGGAGCGCGATATTTTGAAATTCGCAGTGGTGGATTGAGAAACGATGGCAAAAGTGAAAACGATCTTTTATTGCACAAATTGCGGGCATGAATCCCCCAAATGGGTAGGGCGGTGCCCAGGCTGCGGGGCATGGAACACGATGGAGGAGCAGCCCGTAGTCAAAACTGCGCGCGGGGAGACAAAGGCATGGAAGCTGGCAGCAAAGCCCGTGCCGTTGGCGCAGGTGGATGTAACGCCTGCAGGACATGTACAAACCGGCATAGAGGAATTGGACCGCGTGTTAGGCGGCGGCCTGATTGAAGGGGCGGTTGTGCTGGTGGGCGGAGAGCCGGGCGTGGGGAAATCAACGCTGTTGCTCCAGGCCTGCGAAAAAATCGCCAGGCAGGAGAAAAAGGTGCTGTATGTCTCAGGCGAGGAATCGGCCCGGCAGATCAAGCTGCGGGCGCTGCGGCTGGGTACGCTGTCTGAGGACCTGCTGGTGCTGGCGGAAACGGATATGGAGGCGGTTTGCCAAGCCATGGAGGAGAGCCAGGCGCAACTTGTCATCATAGATTCCATTCAAACGATGACGCAGCCCGGCATGGCAAGTGCGATGGGCAGCGTTTCCCAGATCCGGGAATGTACGGCTTCTGCGCTTAAAATTGCCAAAACAACGGGCGCTACGGTAATTTTGGTGGGGCATGTGACCAAGGAAGGGGCGATTGCAGGGCCGCGTGTTTTAGAGCACATGGTGGATACTGTCTTGTATTTTGAAGGGGAGAGGCAATCCACGCTGCGTATTCTGCGGGCCGTGAAAAACCGCTTTGGCTCTACCAATGAAATCGGCGTATTTGCTATGACAGAGCATGGCATGGAGGAAATGAAAAATCCTTCGGAGGTGCTGCTCAGCCAGCATACAAAAGGCATCGCAGGAAGCGCAATCACCTGTTCCATGGAGGGCAGCCGGCCGGTTTTATGTGAAATACAGTCGCTGGCGGCGACTACGTCCTTCGGGCAGCCGCGCCGTATGGCGGCAGGGATAGACTACAATCGAATGCTGCTGATGATTGCCATTATGGAACGGCGGGCGGGCGTGCCGCTGTACAACCGCGACGTATATACCAATGTGGTAGGGGGCATGAAAATCGCAGAGCCCGCCAACGACCTGGCGATGGTGATGGCCATTGCCTCCGCAGCTACCGGGCAGCCGCTCAAAGAGGGGGTGGCGGCCATTGGAGAGGTGGGCCTGACAGGCGAGGTACGCATGGTTTCCCAGCTGGAACGCCGGGCGGCAGAGTGTGCAAAGATGGGCTTTACCACGCTTTTGGTGCCCAAAGAGGCATTAAAGGCGGCGGGGATAAAAACAGGAGTGCGCTTTACCGGGGTCAGCAGCGTAGCGGAGGCGCTTTACCTAGGCTTGGAGCCGAAGCGGAAGGGCACAAATGCGGCAGAGGAAAATTGACAAGGGATGCTTTATGCCGTATCATTAAAAGTACACCATTTGATAAGAAAAAGGGGGGAAATGCTGTGTTTGAAATTGGCGACCGAGTGGCATATCCGATGCATGGGGCAGGAATTGTTGAATTGATCGAAGAAAAAGAAATTTTAGGCCAGCTCCAGCGCTATTATGTGCTCAGGTTCGCCTTAGGCGGTATGAAGGTCATGGTGCCGGTAGAGGGCAAGGAGGTTGGCCTGCGCTCCATCATAGATAAAGAGGAAGGGATCAAGGTCCTGGAGTTTTTATCCCAGCCCTGCGGGGAGGAGTGCGACAACTGGAACCGCAGGTACCGGGAGAATCTGGAAAAGATGCGCACGGGCAGTATTTTTGATACGGCAGAGGTAGTGCGCGCGCTGAGCCACCGGGATAAAGAAAAGGGCCTTTCTACGGGGGAAAAGAAGATGCTGAGTTCCGCCAAACAAATTTTAGCCAGCGAATTGATCCTCTCTCTGGATATGGAAGAACAGGACGTATTGGCGCGTATCGAGCAGGCTGTGTGAGCCCATAGCGCTGTTTGAGATACATTCCGTACAGAGAGGAGGTGAATCTATATGAAAAAACTGCTTCGTTTGGGATTTTCCATTGGACTGGGGGCTGTATGTATCGGTATCCTGACATTGGTAGCCAGCCTTTTGAGCTGGATAAAGCTGATGGACGTGTATGCCGTGGTTTCTTCATCAGTCATTGCAGGGGTATACATCGGCGTTGGCGTGGCCGGCATGCTGCTGGGCTTTATTTTCTATCCGAAGATGATGCGCGGCATTGCAGGCGGCATGAAGCGCATAGAGGCAAAGCTGACACAGGTGCCCATGCAGGATGTTTTGTCCGGCATACTGGGGCTGATCATCGGGCTGATACTAGCACTACTACTTTCTACTCTTATCAATCGCATTCCTATTCCCTGGCTTTCAATGCTGTTGTCCGTGATCGTGTATGTACTGCTTGGCTATTTGGGTGTTGCGGTCGCGGTACGGAGAAAATCTGAACTGGGCATCGTGGGAAAAATTACGGAAGCCAAAGAAGCCGAGGAACAGGAGGAGGCAGAGGAAGAGCCTATGCCGCGCAGCACGGTAGCGAGCCGCGGCAGGAAAAAAGCGGAAAAGCCAAAGCCGCCGGCGCCCAAGATACTGGATACGTCTGTGATCATAGACGGACGCGTGCTGGCCGTGGCCAACGCAGGCTTTCTGGAAGGAAAAATCATTGTGCCTTCGTTTGTATTGCAGGAGCTGCGGCATATAGCGGATTCCGCTGAGGCGCTAAGACGGCAGAGAGGGCGAAGAGGGCTGGATATCCTGCAGCAGATGCAGCAAGATTCCAACCGTGTGGTGGTCGTTGAAAAGGAATATGAAAATACCGAAGTGGACGAGCAGCTCATCCTGTTGGCCAAGGAGATGAAGGGGAACATCGTAACCAACGATTTCAACCTGAATAAGGTGGCGACAGTAAAGGGCGTAAAGGTACTGAATATCAATGAGCTGGCCAGCTCATTGAAACCGGCGGTCATGCCTGGCGAGGATATGCTTTTGCAGATCGTTAGGGAGGGCAAGGAACCGGGCCAGGGCGTAGCCTATTTGGAAGACGGCACGATGGTCGTAGTGGACAGCGGCGCATCGCACATAGGGAGCACCACCTCGGTGTATGTTACCTCCGTGCTGCAAACAGCAGCGGGGCGTATGGTATTTGCCAAAGCCAACTAAATATTGATAAAAGAAAAAGCCATGTGCCCCAGAGGGGGTGCATGGCTTTTCAATATTTTTGCGAAAGATGACAAAAAAACGTCAATCGGCCGCAGCGCCGTTGACGAATAAGACAAGTTATGATATAGTCGTAAATTGCACAAGTATTCCCGCGATACATGGAACTGCAACGAAAAAAGGAAACAAAAAATTTCCTTCTTTCCCCGCTATTGTACAGTGCTTTGCACACAAAATCAAGAGCGAATCTTTTTCTGTGTATGTATGGATAGAAAAGTATAAAAAGGATTGGGAGTGAAGCATCCATGGTTCATGAAATTCTTCTGGGCGGCAGAAAGAAAATGAGCTTTTCACGCATCGACGAGGTCCTGGAAATGCCCAACCTGATTGAGATCCAGAAAGAATCTTACCGCAAGTTTGTGGAAGAGGGGCTCAAAGAGGTGTTTGCGGATATTTCCCCCATCACAGGGTATGGCGATAACCTGGTGTTGGAGTTTGTGGATTATACGCTGGAAAACAACCCGAAGTATTCTGTGGAAGAGTGTAAGGAACGCGATGTCAACTACGCAGCGCCGCTGCGGGTGACAGTGCGGCTGATCAACCGCGAGACCGGGGAGGTGAAAGAGCAGGAAGTCTTCATGGGCGATTTCCCCTTGATGACGGAAACCGGCACTTTTATCATCAACGGCGCGGAGCGCGTGATCGTGAGCCAGCTGGTGCGTTCTCCCGGCGCTTACTACAATATGGAAACGGATAAGATGGGCAAGCAGCTCTTTTCGGCTACCATCATCCCGAACCGCGGCGCATGGCTGGAATACGAGACAGACGCCAACGATGTGATGTGGGTGCGCGTAGACCGTACGCGCAAGCTGCCTGCCACGGTGCTGATGCGTGCGCTGGGCTGCGGAACGGATGAGGAGATATTGGCCAAGTTTGGCGAAGAAAAGCTCATCATTGATACCATCCGCAAGGACAGCGCGAAGACGGACCCGGAAGGCGTCATCGAGATCTATAAACGGCTGCGCCCGGGTGAACCGCCGACAGAGGAAAGCGCCCGCTCCCTGTTCAATTCTCTGTTGTTTGACCCGCGCCGCTATGACTTAGCGCGCGTGGGCCGCTATAAAATCAACAAAAAGCTGGGCCTTGTGGACCGTCTGGCCGGGCAAACGCTGGCGGCGGACGCCATCAACCCGTATACCGGGGAAGTGATGGCCGTTGCAGGCCAGCAGATAGACCGCGCTGAGGCGGAGCGCCTGCAGGCAGCCGGCATCAATGAGGCGGAAGTGGTTGTAGAGGAAGGGACGCTGAAGATTTTCGGCAACAACTTCGTGGATCTGGCGCCCTTCGTGGATTTTGATCTAAAGGAAATCGGCATTACGGAAAAAGCGCACTTCCCGACCTTCATGGAGATCCTCAACAGCAAAGAGAGCTGGGAGGAAGGCGAGCTGCGCCGTGAGATGGCCAACCGCGTGCATGACCTGATGCCAAAGCACATCCACCCGGATGACATCATGGCGTCGTTGAACTATATGATCTGCTTGTATCACGGCGTAGGGCGTACCGACGATATCGACCATTTGGGCAACCGCCGCCTGCGCTGCGTAGGAGAGCTGCTGCAAAACCAGATCCGTGTGGGTCTGTCCCGCCTGGAGAGGGTGGTGCGCGAGCGTATGAGCATCCAGGATATGGATGTGGCGACGCCGAGCAACCTAATCAATATTCGCCCGGTATCTGCGGCAATCAAGGAATTTTTCGGGAGCAGCCAGCTGAGCCAGTTTATGGATCAGACCAACCTGCTGGCAGAATTGACGCATAAGCGGCGTCTGTCTGCGCTTGGCCCCGGCGGCTTGAACCGTGAACGCGCCAGCTTTGAGGTGCGTGACGTGCACCATTCGCATTACGGACGGATGTGCCCCATTGAAACGCCGGAAGGCCCGAACATCGGATTGATCGGTTCGTTGGCTACGTATGCGCGGGTCAATGAATATGGCTTTATCGAAACACCGTACCGCAAGGTGATTCATGGCGAAGGCGTGGTAACAGATGAGGTGGTATACATCACGGCGGATGAAGAGGACAATTACATCGTAGCGCAGGCCAACGAATCGGTGGACGAAAACGGGCGCTTTACGCATGCCCGCGTAACCAGCCGCTTCCGCAAGGAGATCAATGAATTTCCGCGTGAACAGATCGACCTGATGGATGTTTCCCCGAAACAACTGGTATCTGTGGCGACGGCGATGATTCCGTTTTTGGAAAACGACGACGCCAACCGCGCGCTGATGGGCTCCAACATGCAGCGCCAAGCGGTGCCGCTACTCAACCCGCAGGTGCCGGTGGTGGGAACGGGCATGGAATACAAGGCTGCTCATGACTCCGGCATGGTGGTATTGAGCAAGCGTGACGGCATAGCGAAGAAGGTGACGGCGGACGAGATCGTCATTGAAGGGGACGATGGAGAGACGGACCGCTTCAAGCTCATCAAATATAAGCGATCCAACCAAAACACCTGCATCAACCAGCGCCCGCTGATTACGACAGGACAACGGGTGAAAAAGGATCAGGCGCTGGCGGACGGCCCGTCTACCAGCCAAGGCGAGATCGCGTTGGGGCGGAACATCCTCATCGGCTTTATGCCGTGGGAAGGCTATAACTACGAAGACGCAATGCTCATCAGTGAAAAGATGGTAAAGGAGGACGTATTCACCTCTATCCACATTGAAGAGCTGGAATGCGAAGCGCGCGATACCAAGCTGGGACCGGAAGAGATTACCCGCGACATCCCGAACGTAGGGCCGGAGGGCCTGAAGGATCTGGATGACGAAGGCATCATCCGGGTGGGCGCAGAGGTGCATTCCGGAGATATTCTGGTCGGCAAGGTTACGCCGAAAGGCGAGACAGAGCTGACGGCAGAGGAACGCCTGCTGCGCGCTATCTTTGGAGAAAAGGCACGCGAGGTGCGCGATACCTCGCTGCGGGTGCCGCACGGCGAAGGCGGCATTGTGGTGGACGTCAAGATTTTCACCCGTGAAAACAAGGATGAGCTGCCAGCCGGCGTCAATGAACTGGTGCGCGTCTACATTGCCCAGAAACGCAAAATCAGCGTGGGCGATAAAATGGCGGGCCGGCACGGCAACAAGGGCGTTATCTCCCGCATTTTGCCGGAAGAGGATATGCCGTTTATGCCGGACGGCACGCCGCTGGAAATCGTATTGAACCCACTGGGCGTGCCGAGCCGTATGAATATCGGGCAGGTATTGGAAACGCACCTGGGCCTGGCGGCGAAGGCGCTGGGCTTTGAGGTGGCTACCTCGGTATTTGACGGCGCGACGGAGGAAGAGATCCAGGAGCTGCTGGTAAAGGCCGGCTATCCGGCGGACGGAAAGATCCAGCTGCGCGACGGCCGCAGCGGTGAGCCATTTGAAAACCCCGTAACGGTAGGATATATGTACATCTTAAAGCTGCATCACCTGGTAGACGAAAAGATCCATGCTCGCTCTACCGGCCCGTACTCCCTGGTGACCCAGCAGCCGCTGGGCGGCAAGGCACAGTTTGGCGGCCAGCGATTCGGCGAAATGGAGGTTTGGGCGTTGGAAGCGTATGGCGCGGCCCATACCCTGCAGGAGATCCTGACGGTAAAGAGCGACGATGTGGTGGGCCGCGTAAAGACCTATGAGGCCATCATCAAGGGCGAGAATACGCCGGAGCCTGGTATTCCGGAATCCTTCAAGGTATTGATCAAGGAATTGCAGAGCTTGGCGCTGGATATCAAAGTGCTCAACGAAAACCATGAGGAAATCAAGATCCGTGATTCGGCGGAAGAAGAGATGGAGCTGATGGACCGCCACGAACAGGAACGCAGGAACGTATTGCTGCAAAGCGCGGATTATGCGCAGGCGGCAGACCAGAGCGTAGACGGCGACCTGGGCGACGAGACGGATATTCAGGCTGCTCACGGCGGTGACGCGTTCGATATTGCCGGTGTGCATGAGATCGTACTGGATGACGATTTGCTGGGATTGGATGACGATGCCTTTGCAGACCTGGATGATGAAGAATAAGCACGCTTGTACTGTTAAGATAGATTTGGAGGTTGGCGCTTCATGGTAGAACTCAACAACTTCGACAGCATACAGATCGGCCTGGCTTCCCCGGAGCAGATATTGACCTGGTCTCACGGGGAAGTGAGAAAGCCGGAAACCATCAATTACCGGACGCTGAAACCTGAAAAGGACGGCTTGTTTTGTGAGCGTATTTTCGGACCAACAAAGGACTGGGAATGCCATTGCGGCAAATATAAGCGCGTGCGCTATAAGGGCATGGTGTGCGATAAGTGCGGCGTAGAAATTACGCGTGCTAAGGTGCGCCGTGAGCGTATGGGGCATATCACGCTGGCGGCCCCGGTCAGCCATATTTGGTATTTCAAGGGCATCCCCAGCCGTATGGGGCTGTTGCTGGATATGTCGCCGCGTTCGCTGGAACGGGTGCTGTATTTTGCCGCTTATGTGGTGCTGGACCCCGGCAACACGAACCTGACCTATAAGCAGGTCATCAACGATAGAGAGCTCAGAGAGGCAGAGGAAAAATACGGGCAAGACACATTCCGTGTCGGCATGGGCGCGGAAAGCGTCAAAGAGTTGCTCCAGGCAGTGGATCTGGAGGCGACCAGCGAGCAACTAAAAAAGGAAGTCAATGATTTTTCCGGGCAGAAGCGGCTGCGTGCCATCAAGCGCCTGGAGGTCGTAGAGGCATTCAGAAAGTCCAACAACAAGCCGGAGTGGATCATTTTGGATGTGATCCCGGTCATCCCGCCGGAACTGAGGCCGATGGTACAGCTGGATGGCGGCCGGTTCGCCACCAGCGATTTGAACGACCTTTACAGAAGGGTAATCAACCGCAACAACCGCTTAAAGCGTTTATTGGAGCTCAAGGCGCCTGACATCATCGTGCGCAATGAAAAGCGTATGCTGCAGGAA
>CAJLPK010000014.1 GCA_905208455.1 uncultured Bacillota bacterium | reverse complement strand
AAACAGTTTTTTTGCAATATTCTTAAGAGAAATGTCTGCCTTCAAAAAGGTATACTTTTCTATATTCAATCGTGATTTAGGGGTAGAGGTTTTATGAAAATAGAAGTATTTGCTTCGCAAACGCATGTGACGGAAAAGGACATCCGGGGTAAGGACTGCGTGGTCATTGATACGCTGCGCGCCACGAGCACCATCATCACGGCGCTGGCCAATGGCTGCGAGCAGGTAATCCCGGTCGAGGAAGTGGGACAGGCTACGGGGCTGCGCGCTTCGGTTGGCGGAGACACGATGGCTGTCTTGGGCGGCGAGCGCGGCGGCCAAAAGATCCCGGGGTTTGATCTGGGCAATTCCCCCCTGGAATACGGCCCGGAGCATATCTATGGGAAAACGCTGATTTTAACGACCACCAACGGCACCCTGGCCATCGGCAAGGCGGAAACGGCCAGCCGCACCTATATCGGCGCCATGATCAACGCCACCTCCATTGCCTTGGCGCTTTTGAAAACCGACACGGACGTTGTCATCCTGTGTGCCGGCATGGAAGGCAAGTTTGCCGTAGAGGATGCCTTGTCGGCTGGTTATATCATCCACTGCCTCAGGGAGCAGAGCCCCGGCATTCCCATTGAAACGGGGGATCTTGGCTATGTTTGTGAGGTGTTGTATGAGACTTGCCAAAACGATCTGCTGTCTGCCGTGCAGAATGGCAGGGGCTTTGAGCAGCTGCATGCCCTTGGCATGGAGGAGGATGTGGCTTACTGCATGCAGCGCGATACTGTGCCGGCCTTGCCGCTGGTGCAGGATAATCGCATCATTTTAGTTAGACAATAAGGGATAGAAGAGAGCAACAGGAGGCATTGCAAACGATGAGCGAGAAAGGGAAATTTTACATTACAACGCCGATCTATTATCCATCGGACAATCTGCATATTGGGCATAGCTATTGTACAGTGGCCGCAGATGCGATGGCGCGCTTTAAGCGCTTGACTGGCTATGACGTAATGTTTTTGACAGGTACGGACGAGCATGGCCAAAAGATTCAGCGCAAAGCCGAGGAGGCGGGGCAGTCTCCCAAGGCATTTGTGGATGGGATTGTAGCAAACATCCAAAAGCTGTGGACGCTGATGGATATTCAATATGATGATTTTATCCGGACTACGGAAGAGCGCCATGAAAAAACCGTACAAAAGATTTTCCAAAAGCTCTATGACCAGGGCGATATTTACAAAAGCGAATACGAGGGATGGTACTGCTCGCCCTGCGAATCGTTTTGGACGGAGCATCAGCTGGTAGATGGCAAATGCCCGGACTGCGGGCGGCCGGTAGAAAAGGTAAAGGAAGAGAGCTATTTCTTTAAGCTCAGCAAGTATGCCGATTGGCTGATCGACTATATCAATACCCATCCGGACTTTATCCAGCCGGTTTCGCGCCGCAACGAAATGCTGAATAATTTTCTGCTGCCTGGCCTGGAGGATCTGTCCGTATCCCGCACCAGCTTTGACTGGGGCATCCCCGTACCGTTTGATGAAAAGCACGTGATCTACGTATGGCCGGATGCGCTGTCCAATTATATCTCTGCGCTGGGCTATTTGTCCGAAGACGATACCAAATTCCAAAAATACTGGCCGGCAGATGTGCATCTGGTCGGCAAAGAGATCATTCGCTTCCATACCATCATTTGGCCCATTATGCTGAAAGCGCTGGGCTTACCGCTGCCCAAAAAGGTATTTGGCCATGGTTGGCTGGTGCTGGATGGCGGGAAAATGAGCAAATCTAAGGGCAACGTGGTAGACCCTGTTGTGCTCTGCGATAAATATGGCGTGGATGCTGTGCGCTATTTCCTTCTGCGCGATTTCCCCTTTGGAACGGACGGCACCTATTCCGAGGATCTGCTAATCAACCGTATCAATGCGGATCTGGCCAACGACCTTGGCAATCTGCTGAGCCGTACGGTATCCATGATTGGCAAATACTTTGATGGCGTTGTGCCGCAGCCGGGGGCAAAGGAAGAGGTGGATGAGACCGTTCTATCTTTGGCTGCCGCGCTGCCTGCCAAAATGGAAGCGCAGATGGACAATCTGGCATATAGCGAGGCACTTTCCAGCGTTTTCGAGCTCATCGCCGCCTGCAATAAGTACATTGACCTGACCATGCCTTGGAAGCTCATTAAAAATGAAGCAGACCATCCTCGGTTGGCCACGGTGATGTACAATTTGGCAGAATGCCTGCGTATCTGCGCCATTGCGCTTTCGCCGTGTATGACGCGGGTGGCGCCTAAGATGTTTGCACAGCTTGGCGTAGAGGATCCTGCACTTAAAACCTGGGATTCCATCCTGTCGTTTGGCGGATTAAAGCCGGGCACAAAGGTGCAAAAAGGCGATGCGCTGTTCCCCCGTATTGTAGAGGATAAACAGGAAAAGCAAGCGCCGAAACCGCAGAAAAAACAAAAAACAGAGGAAAAGCAGGCCCCCAAACAGGAGAGCCCCAAGACCATTACGTACGACCAGTTTATGGAAATAGAGCTGCGTACCGCCAAGGTGTTGTCTTGCGAGCCTGTTCAGGGTGCGGATAAGCTGCTGCTGTTCAAGCTGGACGACGGCACAGGCAAGGAGCGCACCATTGTATCCGGTATTCGCAAATGGTACGGAGACGGCGCTTCGCTGGTCGGTAAGACGGTGATTATCGTGGCAAACCTAAAGCCCGCCAAGATCCGCGGCATTGTCAGCGACGGCATGATCCTGTCCGCTGCTGACGATGAAGATAAAACGCTATCCGTCTCTACGATTCTGTCCGATGCTGGCTTGCCGGCTGGGGTCAGGGTGCGTTGAGCATGCAGGTGTTTGATACCCATGCGCATCTGCTGAGCGATGCGTTTGATGACGATAGAGAGCAAGTGATCGCCCGCATACATGCTGCGGGCGTCTGCCTTTGTATGGAAGCGGGTACGACCCTGGAGGACAGCGCCAAGGCCGCGGCACAGGCAGAGCAGTATGATTTTTTATACGCGGCCGCGGGCATTCATCCCCACGAGGCGGAGGACGCGCCTGCGGATGCATTGGATCGGCTTACGGTGTTGCTGCGCCATCCCAAATGCAAGGCGCTGGGCGAGATCGGGCTGGATTACCATTACGATTTTTCCCCGAGAGATGTGCAAAAGCGTCTTTTTGCCGAGCAGCTGGATCTTGCTATACAAATGGATAAGCCCGTTATCATCCATGATAGGGAGGCCCATCAGGATACGCTGTCGATGCTCAGCGAACGAAAGGGGAAAGCAAGGGGAATCCTGCATTGCTATTCCGGGTCGCTGGAGGACGCAAAAAAGTATTTGGATATGGGCTTTTATCTTTCCTTTGCCGGCCCGCTTACCTTTAAGAATGCGCATAAGCTGCAGCAGGTAGCCGCCTATGTGCCGATGGACCGTGTGCTTTGCGAAACGGACAGCCCGTATTTAACGCCTGTGCCTAAGCGCGGCCAGCGCAACGACCCTTCCAATGTGGTGCTTGTCATCTGCCAGTTGGCTCTATGCAAGGGAATAGAGCCGGAAGAGGCAGCGCGGCGTACCATGGAAAATGGGAAAGCAATCTTTGCAATCGAGGAATAGCGGTTATGGATACATACGTATATGAATATGGCAGCGGCCTGTATGTCAATTTAACGAACCGCTGCAACAATAACTGTGCATTTTGTTTGCGCCATACCAACCAGGGCGTAGGGCATCACCGCCTCTGGCTGGAGCATGAGCCTACCGCCGCCCAGGTCATGGAATGTATGCAGGACCTGTCTGCCTATGAGGAGGTCGTATTCTGCGGCTTTGGGGAGCCTACCATGGCTTGGGATACGCTCAGGGAGGTAGCCGCCTATGTCAAACAGCAGGGAAAGCCGGTGCGCGTAAATACCAATGGCTTGGGGAACCTTGCCAACGGACGGGACATCACGCCGGAAGCAAAGGGCCTGGTAGACACCTTTTCCATTTCCCTCAACGCCGCTACGCCCGAAGCGTACCAGCAGATCTGCCACAGCCAATATGGCCTGCAGGCCCTGCCGGCTTTGCTGGATTTTGCCAAGCTGGCCGCCCGCTGTGTACCGCATGTAGTATTTACCGTGGTGGATTCCATTGGGCCCGAAGAGATCGAAAAATCCCGCAAATTGGCACAGAGCTGCGGCGCAAAGCTGCGTGTGAGGGCCTATGTGGAAAATTGGGAGGACAGCGCCGATTGACAGGGACATCCCAAGGGCGTATCATAGCATACGGCAGTTTAAGAGCGTAGGAGGCTATCATTATGGAAAAAGGATACATCGCGATCCCAGCAGACCAAATTATCCCGGAAGAGCACAAGCACATCAGCAAAAATACCGGCAATGTGACCTATGAGCAATTTTTGATGACGGATCAGGATACCGGCATGCTTGTCAAATACATTCGTTATCCCAAGGGCATGGTGACCCCCATCCACGATCATCATTGCGCACACGGCATGTATGTATTAAAGGGCACGCTGCATACCGATAAGGGCGATTTCGGGCCGGGCAGCTTCATTTGGTTTGAGGAGGGCAATGTGATGACGCACGGCGCTACCCAGGAGGAGGATGTGGACTGCTTGTTTATTACAAACAAGGCGTTTGATATCCGCTATTTAGACTTGGAGCAAAAATAAGAAGTGAAAAAGGACGCAGCTTGCGTCCTTTTTTCATTCATTCATAGATATTACAGGGTTTATAGAATCAAACACACGCCAACGCATGTGGCGCAAAGAAAAAATCGTGCTTAAAGGGGCAAAGCAGCTGTGAGAAACGGCCCTGCTGAGGAATCAGTCGTTCAGGTAAGGATTGAGACGGCGTTCCCTGGATAAGGTAGTCACCCCTTCATGCCCCGGCAAAACAGTATAATCGCCGTCCAGGCCTGCCAGCCTGCGCAGCGACGCCATCATATCGGCGGCATTGCCGGTGGGAAAGTCCACGCGGCCGCAGCTGCCGGCAAACAGTGTATCGCCGGAAATCAGCAAATGGTCCACCAAATAGCATACGCTGCCCTGGGTATGTCCCGGCGTATGAAGCACGGTAAAGTGCATTTGCCCGATGGTAAAGGCATCCCCGTCTTCAAACAGCCTGTCTGCCTGGAAGGACAGCGGCGCGCCCATCATCGCAGAGAGGTTGAGCGAGGGCTGCTCCAGCAGGGGCGCATCCTTGGCGCCGATACCGACCGGGCACCCATAGGACTGCTTGAAGGCGGATAAAGCGCCCATATGGTCGAAATGCGCATGGGTCAGCAGGATCATGCCGACTGTTAGCCCCTCTTGCCGGATAAAATCCATGACAGGCTGGCCGGAGCCATCGCCGTCGACAATCACACAATGCTTGGCCTCATCGTATACGACATAGCAGTTCGTCCCCAAGCTGCCCAGCGGAAATTGCTTATATTGGATCATAAGAGCGGATCTCCTTTCCAGATTCCGTCAAGTGATAAGAAAAAGACCCTGGGGGACCTTTTTCAAAGCATAGCAGTTATTCTATCCAATCTTCTTCGTTTTCAAAACAGGCATAGATGGCGCGCAGGGCTACCTCAAAATCATCTGATTCCACCCCGGCGATGATGTTGATTTCGCTGCTGCCCTGGTCGATCATGCGGACATTGACCCCGGCCTCTGCCAGCGCCGTGAACAGCATGGCGGCAATACCGACGCGGCGCACCATGCCATGGCCTACCGTAGCGATCAAGGCCAAATTGCTTACCACCTCGATACGATCCGGGCTGCAAAGCTCACGCAAGCGTTTTACCACTTCCTCCTTGTGGCCGTTGAGCTGCTTATCGGAAATGACAACGGAGAGCGTATCGATGCCGGAGGGCAGATGCTCAAAGGAAATGCCCAGCTCTTCAAACACAGAGAGAACACGGCGTCCAAAGCCCAGCTCGGAGTTCATCTTATCCTTTTCCAGGTGGATGATGGTAAACCCTTTTTTGCCGGCAATGCCGGTAATGCATCCATGGTCATCCTCCGGCTCCGCCACAATCATGGTACCGGGATGCTCCGGCTCGTTGGTATTTTTTACATTGATGGGGATGCCGCCCTTTTGCACAGGGAAAATGCTGTCCTCGTGCAGCACGGAGGCGCCCATGTAGGAAAGCTCGCGCAGCTCGCGGTAAGAGATCTTGGAAATGGTGCGGGGATTGGGCACGATACGGGGGTCCGTCATCAAAAACCCGGAAACGTCCGTCCAGTTTTCATAGAGGTCTGCGCCCACAGCGCGCGCGACGATGGCGCCGGTAATGTCGCTGCCCCCGCGGGAGAACGTCTTGATACGCCCCCCTGGCATCACGCCGTAAAAGCCGGGGATCACCCCGCGCTCATGGCGGGCCAAAAGCGCGGAAAACCGGAGCTGGGTACCATTTTCATCAAAATTGCCGTTGGCGTCGAATAAAATGCCGCCCGCCGGATCGATAAAAGGAACCTGCAGAAGATCGGCCAAAATCAATCCGTTTAAGTATTCGCCGCGGCTGGCGGCATAATCGGCATCAGCGCCCTCCCAAATCGCATGCCGTACGGACTGCAGGGGCGTATGAATATCAAACTGCGTGCCCAAGCCGTCTACAATGGACTGATAGCGCGCCTCAATCTGGCTGAAAACGATCTCAAACGCGACAGTGTCCTGTACAATGGCCGCCTTTTGGCAGGCATATAATAGATCTGTCACCTTATCTGGAAATTCCGGCGCTTTGCCCGGAGCGGAAGGAACAATGTACCGCCTTTCGGGGTTTTGGCGGACAATGGCCGCCACCTTTTGCATTTGTCCTGCTGTTGCGAGCGAGCTACCGCCGAATTTTGCAACAATACAACCCATGGGTCATTCTGCCTCCTGAACGTGTCGATTTGTATTTGTATGATAATAGGACGGGGCGCCGCCCCTGTCAACTTAAAATATTATAAGACGATGCGCTTGGCCTCCAGATAGCAGCGCTTTTCGTCTGCTTCGCCCATGGAAAACGATTTACGGGGCAGCGCTCCATACCGAGAGACCAGGGGAAACAATTCATCCTTTTGTACGACGTTGAGCAAAAGCCCCAGCTGGTTCGGCTGAGCGCCTAAGGCGATGGTTTCCTTTTCGCCGTGAATATAATCTACTGTGACCTCGGGATGCGCCTGCATCAGTGCGGAAATGCCCTCGTCTGCCAGCGCCGCGTCTAAGCGGTCGGTCGATTTGCGGAAGACAAATACGCCTTTTTGCGGCCCGCAGACAAACGGCATACAGCGTTTGCCCGCCACAGGCTGTGCGGCAATGTCTGCCTCCATCGCATCGGCCAACTCCTGTACCGCCGTGCCTGGCACCTGGAACAAAGCGCGGTGGATGGGCTCAAAGAGAAGGGAGTCATCGTGAATGTTCACCAATTCACAGAGCGCGTATCGTGCGGGATGGGCTTCCTGCTGCTCCGGCGTCAGGCTCTTTTTGACGTTTTCCCAGTGCGCTTTGGCCGTAGCAAAGGAATGGTTGCCATCGCCCATGGCATACAGCATGGGATCGCCTTCGCCCTTTTGCAGCGCATCATACAGGGCACTGAGGGCCTGCTGCACCCCGCCCATTTTGCTTTCCGGTACAAAATAGCCTGCGATATGGCCCATACCAAAGCCAAGATCAGCACCGTACACTGTTTCAAACGAGGATAAAGCTTCCGTCAGCGGCTCCAGCACAGTGCGGCCGGGGTCATCGAACAGCACCATGATATGGGGCAGCTCTAGGCTGGCCTTTTCACGGATGGCCAGGCGCGGCGGGATACGGGCGGGAATGGTGCCCTCTGTCACCCGTACCAGCGTTTTAGCATCGGATTCATAGGAATAGCGCTCCAGATCCATCGAAATGACAAGGCCAGTGCGCACCCGCTTGCCATCCGGCAGCGTACGCCGCGTTAAAATACAGCCGCAGGGAAGCGCACGGAGAGTGCCATTTTCCAAATAGCGCTGCATAGTGCGGTAAGTTTCCTCCACGCGCGCCTGCTGCCTTTCGGTGCCCAGATAGACTTCCGGCAGCACCATCTTCAGCGTAGAGGGCTGATCGCCCACAGTACGCTCCACATTTTCCCAGTACGCAGGATCGCTGGTGTACTGGTCGCAGGCGATCACACACCAGGTATCCAGCGCTTCCGTATTTTTCGGCAGATATATTTGGGGGATCTTCAGCCCCAGCGTTTTCAAGCTATGCGGCATAACGCTCAGCTCCCTTGATTTTTTCTATACATATCAATATACCATGCAACGCAATTCGCACACAAGGAAAAAACGATGATAGATAGAAAAAACTATGCTATAATGAAAAACAAGAAACTTTAGCAGGCAGGCATACGCTGCCGAGATAAGGAGTGTATCTGAGCATGGATTATCGTGCGAACGAGAAAAAATGGCAAAAGAAATGGGAGGAAGCAAAGCTGTTTGAATACGACCCTTCCGCCCCGGGCAAGAAGTGGTATGTATTGGAAATGTTTTCCTACCCATCCGCAGCCAAGCTCCATGTAGGGCACTGGTACAATTACGGCCCGGCAGATACCTATGCCAGGTTCAAGCGCCAGCAGGGCTATAAGGTGTTTCACCCTATGGGCTTTGACGCTTTCGGCCTGCCGGCGGAAAACTATGCCATCAAAACAGGGGTACACCCAAAAGACTCCACCTTTTCCAATATGGAGATCATGGAAGACCAGCTGCGCGCCATCGGCGCGTCGTTTGACTGGACGCATACGGTAAAAACCTGTGTGCCGGAATATTACAAATGGACGCAGTGGCTGTTTTTGCAGCTATACAAAAAAGGGCTGGCCTACCGCAAGGAAGCGCCGGTCAACTGGTGCCCCTCCTGCAATACCGTGCTGGCCAACGAACAGGTGAATGACGGCCTGTGCGAGCGGTGCGGCACCCAGGTGACGCGCCGCAACCTGACGCAATGGTTCTTCAAGATTACGGACTATGCCGATGAGCTGTTAGAGGGCTTGAAGGATCTTGACTGGCCGGAGCGCATCAAGGCCATGCAGACGAACTGGATCGGCCGCTCTGAAGGGGCGGAGATCACATTTGATATTGTAGGCGGCGGCTCCTTTACGGTATTCACAACCCGCCCGGATACGCTGTTCGGCAATACGTATTGCGTCATTGCGCCGGAGCATCCCATGGTGGATGAGATCACGACACCGGAATGCAAGGCGGCGGTGGAAGCGTACCGTGAAGAGGCCAACAAAGCGTCGGATATCGACCGTTTGTCCTCCGTACGGGAAAAAACAGGGGTATTTACCGGCGCCTATGCCGTCAACCCCATCAACGGCCGTAAGGTGCCGATTTGGATTGCCGACTATGTATTGTATTCCTATGGCACCGGCTGTGTGATGGCCGTACCCGCGCATGATGAGCGGGACTATGCCTTTGCAGCCAAATACGACCTGCCCGTCATAGAGGTCATCAAGCCAAAAGCGGGCGAAGAGCCGCTGCCGTATACGGGGGCGGGCGTGCTGGTCAATTCCGGCTCGTTTGACGGCATGGAAAACGAAGTAGCAAAGAAGGCCATCGTGGAAGCGTTGGAAAAAACAGAGCACGGGGCCTTAAAGGTCAATTACCGCATGCGCGACTGGCTGATCTCCCGTCAGCGGTACTGGGGCGCGCCCATCCCGATGATTCACTGCCCGCACTGCGGCGCTGTGCCGGTGCCGGAGGAGGATCTGCCGGTATTGCTGCCGTATGATGTGGACTTTACGCCGGACGGCACTTCGCCGCTGCTAAAGCACGAGGGCTTTATGAATACGACCTGCCCGGTATGCGGCGCGCCCGCCAAGCGGGATGCGGATACCATGGATACCTTTGTCTGCTCGTCCTGGTACTATCTCCGATACCCGGACTGCAGCAATGCGGCGCAGGCGTTCGATAAGAAAATTGTGGACGAGATGCTGCCGGTAGACGTATACATCGGCGGCGCGGAGCACGCCTGTATGCATCTGCTGTATGCGCGCTTTTTCACCAAAGCCTTGCGCGATATGGGCTTGCTGGATTTTGACGAGCCGTTTATGCGCTTGGTCAACCAGGGGCTCATCCTGGGATCGGATGGAGAAAAGATGAGCAAATCCCGCGGCAATGTTGTCGCGCCGGATGACTATATTGAGGTATACGGCTCCGACGTATTCCGTATGTATTTGGAATTTGGCTTCAACTATATAGAAGGCGGCGCTTGGAATGATGAGGGCATCAAAGCCATGGCCCGCTTCCTGGATCGTGTGGACCGCTTGGTACAGCGCATTGCAGAGCAGAAAAAGGCGGCCGACCTGCCCGGCCATGTGTTTGGGCAGGAGCCGGCGCGCCGGGACGGCAGCGCAGCCGAGCAGGAGTTGCGGTTTGTGCTGGCCAATACCATCCAAAAGGTCACAGAGGATCTGGAACGGATGTCCTTCAATACCGCCATTGCCAGACTGATGGAGCTTGTCAATACCATGTACCGTTATCTGGATGCCGGGGCGGAGAAAAATGTGCCGTTGCTTGTGTATGCCGCGGAGACGCTTTCGCTGCTCATGGCGCCGTTTGCCCCGCATTTTGCTGAGGAGTTGCATGCTGCGCTCGGCGGCGAGAAGGAATTTGTCATCCAAGAGCCTTGGCCGTCTTTCAACAAAGCGGATCTGGAAAAGGACGTGATGGAGATCGCTGTACAGGTCAATGGCAAGGTGCGTGCACGGATCGAGACTTCCAAAGCTGCTTCCAAGGAAGAGTTGGAAAAGGCTGCGCTGGCCGATGCCAAGGTACAGGCGGCTGTCGGAGGGCAGACAGTTCGGAAGGTCATCGTAATTCCCGGGCGTTTGGTAAATATCGTAGCGAAAGGCTGAAAAGGGCCCCCGTTTGTAAAACGGGGGCTGCTTTTTTGAATGGCCTGTGGAAAATGTGAGAAATATATGGATAAATTGTGGATTTTTATTGCCATGTCAACTACCGGGTGCTATAATAAAACGGTAGCGCTTGTGGCTTTGGCGATGGGGAGGCGTGTTTATGTACGATATGTATGATTATCACTTGCATTCCACCCACTCTGGGGATGGAAAGGTGCCGGACATCGTGCAGGCCATGGCGGCGATTGAACGCGGGGTTACAGAAATCTGCTTTACAGACCATTTTGACGTGGATTTCCCCAATGCGCCTACGATGGATTTTGAGGTGGACATCCCTACCTATCATGACGATATACAGTTTGTACGCGAGCAGTTTGCAGAGAAGCTCTCGGTAAAATGGGGCATAGAGGTGGGGATGCAGCCGGATGAGCGCATCATGGCAGAAACCAACCGGCGCTTGGCCGGCTGGGAGTTTGATTACATGATCGCTTCTGTGCACTGCAATCCCGGCAACGATTACCACCGGGCCGCCTCCTGGGAGGGGGTCACTAAGCAGGACGTGCTGAAAACCTATATCGCCCTTCTCAAGTATGGCATCACGCATATGGATCGATACAGCTGTATCGGGCACCTGACCTATTATTCCCGCTATACGCCGCAGAAGGATCGGATGATGACCTATCAGGACGCGCCGGATGAGATCGATGATCTGTTCAAGCTCATCATTCAGTCCGGCCACGGCATTGAGATCAATACCTCGGTCTATGATACCTTAGGCTTCTTTCTGCCGGATTATGATATTGTCCGCCGGTATAAGGAGCTGGGGGGAGAGATCATTACCACGGGTTCGGATTCACACAATGCTGTGCGCATTGCAGCCAATTTTCAGCCTGCGATGCAGATGCTAAAGCGCGCCGGGTTCGACTATGTTTGTTCTTTTGATAAGATGAAGCCGGTATTCCATAAATTCTAAGTTTGTCACCCTTATAAAATCCCGCAGTACCCATTATTGGGTCTGCGGGATTTTTTTCATGCCATACGGCGTTTGCGGCGCACCATCCATTTGCTCAGCTCTACAAGCAGCAGAGGAACAAGGGAAAACGCCAATGTGATGCCCCACTGGGCCAGGGAAAGCGTCGTCAGCTTGAAAAAGCTGCGGAGCGGAGGGAAGAACAAAATAACGATGAGAATGACCGCCGAAGCAAACATCGCCCAAAAGAGCGAACGGTTATGCGCTGAGGCATGAAATACCGACTCTACGTTGGAGCGCTGGTTCAGCGAATGAAACAGCTGGGAGATCGCCAGCACACAAAACGCCATCGTTACCCCCACCGTGTAGCCGGCCTGCCCTAAGCCGATCAGGTAAGCGGCTATGGTGCTGCCGGCAATGAAAAGCCCGTGAAGGATTACACGGCGGATCAGCCCACGCTCAAACAGCGTGCCGGATTTTACAGGCTGTTCCCGCATGATATTGGCGTCCGCAGGGTCTACGCCCAGCGCGATGGCAGGCAGGGAATCGGTGGCCAGGTTGATTAAAAGAATGTGCACGGCCAAAATCGGCGGCTCCCAATTCAACACCGTAGCGATGAACAGGGTCAGGATCTCAGCGATGTTGCCGGCCAATAAAAACTGGATCACCTTTTGGATGTTGCGGTAAACGCGGCGGCCTTCCCGAATGGCATATTCTATGGTGGTAAAGTTATCATCCAGCAGAACGACATCGGAAGCGTCCTTGGCTACGTCGGTGCCGCTTTTTCCCATCGCAACGCCGATGTCCGCGGCCTTCAGGGCAGGAGAATCGTTGACACCGTCCCCTGTCATGGCAGCGATTTCGCCAATCCGTTTTAACGATTGGATGATGCGCAGCTTATCCGTCGGCGATACCCTGGCAAATACCGTGGTTGTCTTTACCCTTTCATCCAGGGCGCTGTCGGATAAGGCATGCAGCTCATTGCCGTCGATGACGGTATTACCTTCGCGGAAAATGCCAAGCTGCCTGGCAATGGCCATGGCCGTTACCTTATGGTCCCCGGTAATCATGATGGTACGAATGCCGGCCCTGTGACAGGTTTCAACGGCGTCAATTACCTCTTTGCGCGGCGGGTCTATCATGCCGCAGGCCCCCAGAAAGGTAAGCTCATATTCGATGTTCTCATCGTCATCCTCTGGGACAGCCTGCATCTTTTTCATGGCAAAGCCCAATACCCGCAGGGCCTGTGCGGACATATCATAGCAAAGCTGCAAAATGCTTTCGCGGTCCGATTCTGTCATAGGCCGCGGCCCATCGGCCGTCATGAGCTGTGTGCAGAGCGGCAGCATCTCATCCACGGCGCCCTTGGTATAAGCATACATCGTGCCGCCCTCATCATGCACCGTGCTCATGCGCTTCCGCTCGGAGTCAAAGGGCTGCTCAAAGACGCGGGGGTATGCGTCTTCATGAGCCAACTGGTCAATGCCGAATGCATCGGCCAAATAAATCAGCGCCCCCTCTGTCGGATCGCCTAAAATTTCTCCGGGATGGTCTGGGTCCAGCGACGCATTGTTGCATAAAGCTGCTGCGTGTACCAAAGTACGGTACGTGGGATTGCTCGCCTTGGCGGCTTGGGCGGTATCCAAGGCCTTGCAGGCGGCAAAGTCCTCTGCTACGGCCAATTCGGTTACCGTCATTCGATTTTGTGTCAGCGTACCGGTCTTATCACAGCAAATCACAGACGCGCTGCCCAATGTCTCCACGGCAGGCAGCTTGCGCACCAGGGCCTGACGCTTTGCCATACGCTGCACGCCCAGCGCCATGACGATGGTAGCCGTCGCAGGCAGCCCTTCCGGAATGATAGAGATGGCCAGCGAGACAGCGGTCATCAGCAGCGGCACCAAGGGGCGCCCATACAGCATGCCAATGACAAAGATCAGCACACAGACAATCAGGCCAACGACGCTGAGCGTTTTGCCAACGGAGTTGAGCTTTCGCTTCAGCGGGGTATTGGTCTCATCCTGCGTATCCAAGGCGCCGGCAATTTGGCCCACCTCCGTATGCATGCCGGTTCCAACGACCACGCCTGTGCCATTGCCATACATGACGATGGAGGAGGTATAGGCCATGTTCAGGCGGTCTCCCAGCGGGGCCTCTGAAGGCGCCGACAAATCCGCCTCTTTTTCCACGGGCACGGATTCCCCGGTCAAGGATGCCTCCTGGATCTTTAGGTTGGTAGAATCGATCAGCCGCATATCAGCGGGCACAATGCTGCCGTCCTCCAGATATACAATGTCGCCGGGTACCAGCTCGCTGGCAGGTACGACGCTTTCCTCCCCGTTGCGCAGGACACGCGCCTGCGGAGAGCTCAGGCTGCACAGCGCTGCCAGCGCATCCGTAGCCTTTTTCTCTTGCACCACGCCGATGACTGCGTTGACGATGACGATTGTCAAAATAACGATGGCTTCGATCCATTCGTTGAGCAGCCCGGACAACGCGGCGGCCCCCAGGAGTATAAGCACCATCACATCTGTAAGCTGCTCAAGAAACATTTTCCCGATGCTTTTGGGCGGGGATTGCCTCAGTTCATTTTTTCCATAGCTTGCGAGTCTTTTGGCGGCCTCGGCATCGCTGAGCCCTTCTTCAGAGGTCTGATATTCGCGGTAGATTTCCTCCAGCGGCACGGAATGCCAAGGCTGTTGCTTGTGATTTTCCATATCTGGAAAAGATCACTCCTTTCATATTGCATAGTTTTGACTCTGGGCCTGTTTTACATACACAAAAAGACACAGCCCCGACCTTTCTTTATGAAAAGCAGGCTATGTCTTGTATGAACAAAATATACAGATGTAAAGCGGTTTTTAGGTGGTGCGCCTGTATCAGCGTCGTCCATCGAAAAAATCGTGCTCCCTTCGCAACCCAGCGGTTGTATCGCTTAGTATAAGGGAAAGGAGGTTGTCCTGTCAAGCGGGGATCAGAGAACGGTAAAACTGCGCAGCATCGTTTCAAAGATTTCGGGCGCCTGTGTGTCGCCATAGGTCCAGTCGGCGGTAAAAATATATGCGCCGCGCGGATGCTCGATGACGCGCCAGGCTGCGCAGCGATCTCCGGCCTGGGGGTCCTTGGGCGTCAGCGTACCGGCAAAAGGAATAGAACGAATCTGCTCTTTTTCCTGGGCCAAGGCCGCTTCATCGGCCAGGGAAATGTCATATTGCGTCGAATCTGCCCCCAAATACGCCATCATCCCCTCGGCATCAAATAAATCAAAAGAAAAGGCGGAGGGGCGGATCAGCATGATGGAAAAGTTGGCGCTTTGCCCGGGAATATTCCAGCTGGCTACATAAGCAGCTTCCTCGCAGCTATTGACATAGGCAGCATCAAAGCCGCTGGGGTATGCCTGGATGGTTTCATCGGAAAGCACAGTCGTCTGCTGGCTCCAATCTGCCGGCACCTGTATGGTAAACGCGGCTTGGGGCTGTGTAAAGGAAATATAGGAAGGCGCAGAAGCCGTGCATGCGCATAGACAGAATGCAAAAAAGCAGCAGAAAACACAAAAAAACCTTTTACGATACATTGCGATCCCTTCTTTCCTTCTTCTAGTAAAGCAGACAAGCATGGAAAAAGCAAAGACTTCTTGGAGGATCTGTATAAAAAAAGAAAAGGCGCCTGTATGCGCCTTTTGTTTATCTGGCAGCCTTTGCTGCCAGTGCCGTGAGCTGCTGCAAAAATTGAAAGGGATCCAGGCCGGAGACCTTTTGCAGGCTGGCTCCTAGCTCCACCAGCGCCTGATCCAGCTCTTGCACACGCTGGTTTTGCGGCTTGCGGCCCGCCTTGCTGATGCGCGGTTCATGATACGGATCATAGGCCGGCTTGCCTGCAGCCCGCAGCTCCTGAATCGTTTGTTCCACCAAAGACCGGTTGTTTTTCAAAAGACTGCGGTATTTGTTTTGGTACCGGAGCATGGCCTTTCGGTCGTCTTGGCCGAGCTTCAGCGTAATACTGCGTACGCTCATGCCCTGGGCCTGCAGGGTGAGCACCTGTTCCAATAGATAGCGGATCTCCTCATCGGTAAAGGGGATAAATGCACTGGCTCCCGTCGGGGCTTCCAGGCCATCCTCTTTGATTTTGGCGTAGTAAAAGTTTCGGATGCTGTTGGGCTGGCGTCCGGTCAGGCGTGCAGTCTGGTCGAACGCCGCCTTGAGCGGCAGCCCCATATCCCGGGCTTTTCTTGCCTGCTCAAATAAAATGTCTTGTTCGTGCTGTGTCCAGCCTGCTTTGCCGGACGGCTTTGCTGTCATATCGACGCCCCCTGTTCTTTGATGAGTTTAGTATGGACAAAAAATATGCATTTATGCACGGATGCAGGAAAAAAGAAAAGCGAAAAGCAGGTTCTTTTCACTTTTGTGTACTATACCTTATGCCCCATCATAAAGGGCTATGTATAAAAAAGTCGAAATGCGCCTTTTTTTGGCATTGCCGGGAAAATGAAGAAGGAGTGCTATCCGCAGGCAGCCTGCTCATACAATGAGAAAAGGGAATGAAAGGGGAGAAATGACGTTGCTATTGCCGGTGATCCATATTCCAAAACAGACGATTCCGCAAATTGTGAGCCTGAACGGGCAGATCATAGGCGATACGACACAGGATATTGTCTGCCCCGTTTCGCCGAGCGGGGCGCTCTATCTAACATCCCAGCCCTTGCAGAAGGGATATTTGCCAAAGGCAGTCAAAGTACAGCTGATGCAGGGACAGCCCATCGAAGCGCCCTTGGGCGGCCAGTGCTTTTTACAGGGAGAGACGATCCATATCCATTGGCAGCTAGAGTCCGTATATAAGGAGAAGGTCCACAAATATCCTCATCTGCTGGCCAGTCAATCCTTTTTTTTGGACGGAACCGCCTGCGAAGCCACGATCTCAGAGGAACAGCATACATACCTGGCCATTGGCGCCCGGGATACCGGGGATTTGAGCTTTTTGTACCAGGTGGAGGATCTAGAGCGTGCGCAAATTCAGATTGTATCGGTATTTTCCCAAGCAGATCTTTTGATTCAGGGGCAAGGGAAAAAGGGTGACAGGTTTTTGTTTTGCGCCCACCAGCAAGGCCAATATCATGTCCTGCTGGACGAATATGCACGTGCAGAGCTGGAGGAAAAAACGTTGACTGTGTACCAGGCGCTAGGAGATGCGCTGGGCCATGAGCAGCGTACAGTATATCAGTACCAGGCTGGCGCATGGCAGCGCCAAAGCGAAGAGATCGTCTCACAGTCCCTGGCGGACAGGGCGCTGCTGCCGATAGAGAAGATGGCAGAGGCGTTCGCGCAGGCGGTATTATACAAAAAGCAGGAGGAAATGCGCTGGTGCCTGGTCCCGGAGTGGGCTGCGGAGCTTTCGCTGGAGGATGCAGCGGCATTTTTAGGCCCTTTTGATTTTGTGTATGAAACTCAAATGCGAAAAGAAGAGCAAATAGTTTTGCTCCTAGCGGCCAAACTATTTGAAGATGCATTTGTAGTCCATGATTTTCGCTGCACCTTTGAACAGGGCCGCATGGCCAACATAGAAACGGACTGAGGTTGCGGGCAAAAGGCGCTTATGCTACAATACTCTGAAATTAAGGAGGCAGCAAATTTTATGTTTTTTCCCTATTATTTTGATAAAAGCATTCTCTTAGTGTTGGTAGGAATGATGATCGTAGGCTGGGCACAGTGGCGTGTCAGCCATGTATACAAAAGGAACCAGATGCTGCAAACAAGAAAAGGGGAGACAGGCGCACAAATTGCTAGGCAGCTGCTGGACCAAGCAGGCCTGCAGGATATTCCTATTGAGGTCATCGGCGGACGCATGTCAGATCATTATGATCCGCGTACCCGTGTGCTGCGGTTATCGCAGGAGGTCGCCTCCCGTGCATCGGCTGCTTCTGTCGGCATTGCCGCGCATGAGGTTGGACATGCCATCCAGCATGCGCAGCACTATACGCCGCTGACCCTGCGCAACTCCATCGTGCCGGCGGTGAACCTGGCTTCCAGCCTTTCCATTCCGTTATTGATCCTAGGCTTTGTCTTGGAGCTGGGCGGCCTGGTTACGGCAGCGTTGATTTTATATGCGGCCGTGGTTGTATTTCAGGTGATCACGCTGCCGGTAGAGCTCAATGCTTCAAACCGCGCAAAAGAATTGATCTATCAAATGGGCGGCTATACGGAAGAGGAGCAAAGCGGCGTCAGCCAGGTGCTCAGCGCGGCTGCTATGACATACCTGGCCTCTACATTTTTAGCATTGCTGCAGTTTTTAAGGTTATTGCTGATCACGCGAAACAGAGAGTAAAAAAGGCCCGTACGGGCCTTTTTTACATCAGGAACAGAGCAAAAAGCACGGTCCAAACGCCGGCAATGCCGATGGAAAGGCCGCTCATGGCTCCCTGCACTTCGCCGATTTCTATAGCTTTAGCAGTGCCGACAGCATGGCTGGCTGTTCCGATGGCAACGCCCTGGATCACGGGATCCTCAATTTTTAACCATTTGATAAGATACGGGGCCATGATGGCGCCGGGTACGCCTGTCATCATCACGATGACCACCGTGATGGCAGTGATGCCGCCCGCCTGCTCGCACAGGGCCACGGCGATGGGGGTGGTTACGGATTTTGGAAGCAGCGAAACCGTGATTTGCTCTTCTAGGCCAAACAGGTGGCATAAAAGGAGCGTGGTAAGCATAGAGGTCAGCGCCCCGATTCCCGTGCCAACCAGAACGGGGAGCCAGTTTTGCCTTAAAACCGTTCTCTGCCGATAAATGGAGAGCGCCAGAGATGCGGTGGCGGCCGGCAAAAACATGGAGATAATGCTGCCGCCCTGCTCATAATAGGAGAGCGGAACGCCCGTCAGCATCAAAAAACCAACGACACAGGCAAGCGCAATGAGCAGCGGGTGCAAAATCAACAGGCCGGTTTTTTTATGGACAAACACCCCAAAGGCATAGGCGGCCAAGGAAAGGAAAATGCCGAACAGCGGGGTGTCAAGAAGGGCTGTCATGGCGGGCCTCCCTTCTTTTGCGCTGCCAGGCAAGCAGTCCCTTGAGGCTGAGGGCGGTTGCGACAAAGGTTACGAAAGTGACAACGATGCCGATAAAGAAAATTTCAAACAAATACATGCGTAGCAGGGGCCATATTTCCACAACCATGACAAGGCTGGGCAGAAAAAGAATGCCCATGTTTTCCAGCAAATAGCCGCCGACGGGCTGTACCTGCTGCTGCTTTAGAATGCCAAAAAGCAGCAATAGCAGCAGCAGGACCATGCTGATCACGCTGCCGGGAATGGGAATGGGCAGATAGGCAGAAGCCACATCGCCCACCCAGCATAGAAAGAATAGAAGGGCTAGGGATTTCAGAACCTTCATTTCTTTTTCTTCCCATCTGTTAGGGAAGGATTGCCATACTCGGGGTGGATACGGTACTGATTGTTCAACGCAATAAAGCAGGCGTTGAACATGGCGATGAGCCAGGTCATGACAAACAGCGTAACCACACTCATCAGCTGTACGACGGTCGTGATGTTAAAGAGCTGAAAACGGATTCCGAGCGCGTAAACAATGTAGGCCACAATATAGGCTGTTTGGCTGATCCAGAGCCAGCGCCAGCGAGACCAAATGATGGGCTCCACCTGAGCGTTTTGGCCGGTTTGGCGGGAAATGATGGCGGTGGATTTGCAAAGCGCCCGGATATACAGCACATACAGCACCGTGCCGCCGATGCTCATGATGACGAGCAGCCACCACGGATACATATGCTGGGTAAAGATAAACCAAAGCGTGATGCCAAGATCGATCAAGGAAAAGGTAAGGCAGGCCCAGCACCAGTTCCAGGGGGAACGATAACACATATCCGTTTTGCAAAGATGATATAGCCCGTATATCATAAGGATAAATTTCCCAAAGGAGATGATGAGATTTACCGTACCTGTAAACAAGAAAGAGGCCAGGCCGATCAACATGCCGTAATAGATAAACTTCAGCCCGCGCATATCCAGCGGGCGTTCATACGATTGCTCCAATGCAGTTCCATCCTTTTTCTTATGATGGTAAGTATTGTAGCACAAGAAAATAAAAAAGGAGAGGATTTCCTCTCCTTTTTATACTTTTTTTACATGAACAGCGGGGCAAATACCAACGCTACAATACTCATCAGCTTGATGAGGATATTCATGGCCGGGCCGGAGGTATCCTTGAACGGATCGCCCACGGTATCGCCGATGACCGCAGCCTTGTGTGCCTCGGAGCCCTTGCCGCCATGCGCGCCGGATTCAATGTATTTCTTTGCATTGTCCCAAGCGCCGCCGGCATTGGCCATTTGGATGGCGACCAATACACCGGTCAGCGTTGCGCCAACCAAAAGGCCGGCCAAGGAAGCAGGCCCCAGCAAAACGCCCAGCAAAATCGGAGCGATGATGGCAATGGCGCCGGGCAGGATCATTTCACGCAGCGCAGCGCGGGTGGAAATATCCACGCAAGCGCTGTAATCCGGCTTGTCGGTGCCTTGCATGATGCCGGGCTTTTCGCGGAACTGGCGGCGGACCTCCTCGATCATCTTGTTGGCCGCCTTGCTGACGGAATCAATGGTCAGCGCAGCAAACAGGAAGCTCAGCATACCGCCTACGAACAGGCCTACGATGACGGTCGGGTCCAAAAAGTCGACGACGGACAGATTGGTCGTGGTCGCATAGCTGGAGAATAAGGCCAGCGCCGTCAATGCAGCAGAGCCAATGGAAAAGCCTTTGCCGATGGCAGCGGTGGTATTGCCGACGGAATCGAGATGGTCGGTGATCTCGCGGATCTCATCCGGCAGCTCACTCATTTCCGCAATACCGCCCGCATTATCCGCAACCGGGCCATAGGCATCCACCGCAATGGTGATGCCGACGGTGGACAGCATGCCGACAGCTGCCAGCGCTACGCCGTACAAGCCGGCAAACTCACTGGAAACATATACGGCAATGGCAATGATCAAAATCGGGATCACAACGGATTTCAGACCGATGGCATAGCCGGACAGGATCGTCGTCGCCGGGCCGGTCTCGCTCTGCTCGCCAATGCGTTTGACCGGCTTATAATCCGCAGAGGTATAGTATTCCGTGGCAACGCCGATGACCAAACCGGATACAACGCCCGAGATGATGGCGTAGAACAGGTTGAGGTCTACATTCTGGCACAGGAAGAAGGAAGCGACGATCATCAGCGCGCTGGACAGATACGTGCCCAGGTTCAGCGAGCGCTGCGGCTTGTTGCCGCCAACGAGCTTTACAAACAAAATGCCGATGATAGAGCTGGCGATACCGGCGGCAACCAACAAGAGCGTCAGCGAAATGCCGGTGGATTTAATGGCGATATAGCCCAGCATCATCGCAGAGATGATGGCGCCTACATAGCTTTCAAACAGGTCGGCGCCCATGCCGGCTACGTCGCCGACGTTATCACCAACGTTGTCCGCGATCACGGCCGGGTTGCGCGGGTCGTCCTCCGGGATGCCGGCTTCTACCTTGCCGACCAGGTCAGCGCCCACATCGGCTGCTTTGGTGTAAATACCGCCGCCTACACGGCAGAACAGCGCAATGGAGCTGGCGCCCAGCGAGAAGCCCATGATGATATCCGTATCCTGGAAGATCATATACAGCGCCGTCAGGCCCAAAGCGCCCAGGCCAACGACAGCCAAGCCCAATACCGCGCCGCCGGAGAACGCTACATCCAACGCAGCCTTCAGGCCCTTGGAAGCGTTCTGTGCGGTACGCACGTTGCTTTTGGTTGCGGATTTCATCCCAAAGAAGCCCGCTGCAATGGAAAACAGTGCGCCGATGATGAAACATACGGCCGTTTCCCAGCCAAGCCCTGCGATGAGAAGGACGGCGAACATCACAACGATGAACACAGCCAAAATGCTGTACTGACGGCGCAGGTACGCCATCGCGCCTTCGCTGATATAGCCAGCGATCTCCTCCATCCGCGGGTTGGTCACTTTGATGGATGCGTTGCGCAGATAGAGGCCAAGCGCCAAGATCAGCGCCAGCACTGCACAACCGATTACAATTACGTAATCTGTCAAAATACTCACCTCACGTAAATTTTTACGGCAAAGCCGCAAGAAACATAATAAACTGGATTTGTATATCATACATAATTTCTTATGGTTTGTCCACATTTAGGACAAAAATTGATGCTATAAACGCTTATCAAAATATAAGGTATCCAGATCCCGGCCGAATTTTGTTGCATCAAAGGTTTTCTGCCCTGCATACGCATACCCCAAGGCAGCAAACGCGGCCTGGGACGTTTTGTTTTCCGTACAGATGGTAGCGCGTATTTTGGGGTAGCCATAGGCACGCGCCATGTCTTCTCCGTGTAAAATCAGCTGCCGTCCATAGCCCCGGCCGGTATGCTGGGGCAGCAGATAAACGGCGATGGTGCAAAACCGGCGCACCAGCGAAAAGGCAGGCGAGATATGCACATAGCCGACGACGTACGGCCCCAGGGTCCCCACGGCGGAAAGGTGCCCCTTCCCGGCAAACAACCGCTGCATATATTCCGGCGTAGGGGCCTTGCTATAATAGGTATATACTGTATTCAGCGCATAGTAGCCGTACAATGCGGCCAGGGGCTCGTAGTCATCCTGGCACACAGGGCGGATCACCATGGAAGAGTCCATCGCAAGCTGCCTTCCTTTCCCCAAGCGGCGGGTGCCGCGCGGCGTCTAAATCACAATATTATACCACGGAATCCATGTGAATACCAACTTCCGCGCATTGACAGGCTGCCTGTTGGCTGGGTATAATCATGAGTACGAAAAAAACTGAATTTCAGTGGGGATAGAGAGGGAATTTACGATGAAACAGCTGACCAGTGAACAACTGCGCACCATGTATCTGGAATTTTTCAAAAGCAAAGGACATGCCCTGATCCCGGGGGCGAGCTTGATTCCGGAAAATGACCCGACCGTGCTTTTTACCACGGCCGGCATGCACCCATTGGTGCCGTATCTATTAGGCGCCAAACACCCCATGGGCACCCGGCTGACGGATGTGCAAAAGTGTGTGCGGACGGGCGATATCGACGAGGTAGGCGACAATTCGCACTGTACGTTTTTTGAAATGCTGGGCAACTGGTCTTTGGGAGACTACTTCAAAAAAGAGGCGATTGAATGGTCCTGGGAATTTTTGACCAGCCCGGATTACCTGGGCTTGGATCCGGAGCATTTGGCCGTTTCGGTCTTTGCCGGCGACGAGCACGCGCCGCGTGATGAGGAATCCTATGCGCATTGGCGGCGGATGGGCCTGGCGGAGGACCGTATCTTTTTCCTGCCGAAGGAAAACAACTGGTGGGGCCCGGCGGGCATCACAGGCCCCTGCGGCCCAGATACCGAGATGTTCTTGATCACCGATAAGGAGCCTTGCGGCCCGGACTGCTCGCCGGCCTGCGACTGCGGGCGTTACCTTGAGATTTGGAACGACGTGTTCATGGAATACAACAAACAGGCGGACGGCAGCTACCTGCCGCTGGAGCAGAAAAATGTGGATACAGGCATGGGCCTGGACCGTACCATTGCCGTGCTGCAGGGCGCACCCTGCGTATATGAATCGGATGTATTTGCGCCCATCATCGCCAAAATTGAGGCGCTGTCCGGCCGTAAATATGAAGAGGGCGGCGAGGTGCAGCGGGCCATCCGCATCATTGCCGACCATATCCGCTGCGCAACCTTCATCATGGGCGATGATAAGGGCATGGCGCCCAGCAATGTGGACCAGGGCTATGTGCTGCGCCGGCTGATCCGCCGCGCCGTGCGGTTTGGCATGCAGATCGGTATGCCGGAGCATGCGCTGGAGGAAGTCGCAAAATCTGTGATTGAAAAATACAAAGACGCATACCCTGAACTGGTGCGCAATCAGGATTTTGTGCTCACCGAGCTCAACCGGGAGGAGGCAAAATTTGCCAAAACGCTGAAACAGGGCACCAAGGAATTTGAAAAGCTGATCCGCCAGCTGGAAGGCAAAACAACGCAGATCGACGGCGCGCAGGCGTTCCATTTGTACGATACGTTTGGGTTCCCCATCGAGCTGACGATGGAAATGGCGGCGGAGCAGGGCTATACCGTAGATGAAAAGGGCTTTGAGGAAAAGTTTGCAGAGCATAAGAAAAAATCGCAGGCTGGCTCCACCCAGCGCTTTAAGGGCGGTTTGGCGGATACCACGGAAGCCTCGGCACAGCTGCATACCGCGACCCATCTATTGCTGGCTTCCCTGCGTAAGCTGCTGGGAGACGACATTTACCAGCGCGGCAGCAACATTACCGCGGAGCGCCTGCGCTTTGACTTTAACTTTGGACGTAAGGTGACAAGAGAAGAGCTGGATCAGATCGAGGAAATGGTAAACGACGCCATCCGCCGCGACCTTCCCATTACCTGTGAGGAAATGACGGTGGACGAGGCCAAAGCCCAGGGAGCGATTGGGATTTTTAACGACAGATACGGCGAGCGCGTCAAGGTATACACCATCGGGGATGTGAGCAAAGAGATCTGCGGCGGCCCGCATGCCGGGCGGACCAGCGAATTGGGACGCTTTAAGATCAAAAAAGAGGAGAGCTCGTCTTCGGGGGTGCGCCGCATCAAGGCTGTGCTGATCCACGAATAGACGATATGAAAAAAGGGCCGGGGGGACTGGCCCTTTTTGCTTGTGTAAATGCTGAAAATTGGATATGCTAAACACAGAATGCCAGGGGGCAAAGGGAGGCGGCGGATGAAAACATTAAGTGCATTTGACATCATCGGCCCCAGGATGATGGGGCCCAGCAGCTCTCATACGGCAGGGGCGGCGCGGCTGGCCAAAATTGCAGGCCGTATCGGCGGGCCGGAGATATGCTCGGTCGTATTTACGCTTTACGGGTCGTTTGCCCAAACGTACAAGGGGCATGGCACGGACAAAGCGCTGGTAGCCGGGATCCTGGGTATGGAGCCGGACGACGAGCGGCTTCCGGATTCCTTTGCCATCGCACAGCAGGCAGGGCTGGCGGTGCGGTGGGAGCTCTCCGGGGAGATAAAGCCGCATCCCAATACCGTGCGCATCGAAACGGTAAATCGGCAGGGAAAGCCTTCCTCTATCATCGGGGAGTCTATCGGCGGCGGCAACCTGGTCATTACAGACATCAACGGCGTAGAGGTGGAGATCACTGGGGAATATCCTACGATGATCGTGGACCATACCGACGAGCCCGGCGTAGTGGGCAGCGTGACCCGCGTCTTGGGGCAGTGCAGCATCAACATTGCGTTTATGCGGGTATTCAGGAAGCAGCGCGGCGGCAAGGCATATATGGTGATAGAAACGGACGACCAAGTCAATGCGGCTGTGCTGAGCAATGTCAAGGATGCGCATAAGGCTATCGAACAGGTCACCATGGTATAAGGAGAAACAAATGATAGAATTGCTTTTGGGCAGCGAGGTGCTCCGCGTCTGCAAGGAAAAAAAGCAGACCATCGGAGCGATGATGCTGGAAAGGGAAACGGAGATACAGGGAAAAAGCAAGCAGGCCTTGCTGGCGGATATGCAGCAGCAGCTGACCACCATGCGCCTGGCGGTAAAGCGGGGGTTGGATCAGCCGCAGCGTTCTTTGGGCGGCCTGGTAGGCGGAGAGGCGGCGCGCCTGTACTCTGCCGCGCAGACGCCGTCCTTTTCCGGGAAAAATATGCTGCTTGGCGCGGCGATGGCGATGGCGACAGTAGAGGTAAACGCTTGCATGGGCCGCATTGTGGCGGCCCCAACAGCCGGCGCCAGCGGCATTTTGCCGGGGGTCCTGCTGGCCGCGCAGCAAACGCACGGGTATGAGGACGACGCGCTGGTCATGGCTTTGTTCTGCGCATCTGCCGTCGGTGCGCTGATTGCTGCCAACGCTTCCATTTCCGGGGCACAGGGCGGCTGCCAGGCCGAAACGGGAGCAGCGGCTGCGATGGCGGCTGCGGCGCTGGTGGAATTGGCCCAGGGTTCGCCGGCGCAATGCCTAACGGCAGCGGCCATTGCCCTGCAAAATGTCATGGGGCTGGTCTGCGATCCCGTCGCCGGGCTGGTCGAGGTGCCGTGCGTGAAGCGCAATGCCATCGGCGCTGCCAACGCGCAGCTGAGCGCTGATTTGGCGCTTTGCGGGGCAGAGGAAGTGATCCCCTTTGATGAAACGGTGCAGGCTGCCAAGCACGTAGGCGAATCGCTGCCGTTTTCCCTCAAGGAAAGCGCCCAGGGCGGGCTGGCAGCCACGCCGACAGGGCAGTGCATCCGGCAGCGTATCTTTGGCGGAGAGCGGGCAGAATAGCAAAAGAAGGCGCCGGCCTTCTTTTTTTTGTTGCAATACTGTGTAATACACAGTATAATGTGGTAAACAATATGGGGTGATGAGATGGGCAAAGACGAAACCCTGGCCAGCCTTTTGATGGAGCTGCGGCGGGGCACGATTGTACTATGTGTGTTAAGCCAGCTCAAACAGCCGCGGTACGGCTATGATCTTGTCAAGATCCTGGGCCGGCACAAAATCCCTGTGGAGGCGAATACATTGTATCCGCTTTTGCGGCGGCTGGAAGCGCAGGGATTGCTGCAGAGCAGCTGGGAGACCGGGGGCGCAAAGCCTAGAAAGTATTATAAACGAACGCCGATGGGGGATGAGGTGCTATCTGCCTTGACACGCCATTGGAAGCAGACAGCGCAAAGCGTCCATGCTTTATTGGAGGAGGATGACAATGCACCAGGACTTGATTGAACGCTATATCTATGCCGTGACAAAAGCCTTGCCTGCCCGCATGCGGGAGGATGTTGAAAGGGAACTGCGCAGCCTGATTTCCGATATGCTGGAGGAGCGCTGCCGGGATATACCGCCTACGGAGCATGATGTGCTCGTTGTGCTCACGGAGCTGGGACGGCCGGCAGAGCTGGCAGCCAAATACCGGCCGGAGCGCACCGCTTACCTAATCGGCCCGGGCTACTATGCGTCTTATAAATTCTTATTGGGCCTGGTATTGGCGGCTGTGGCATTTGGCCTTGCCGTAGCGTCGGTGATCACGGCATGTGCCCAGGCGCAGCCCTGGTACCTTGCGCTGGGGCAATATTTGTCGCAAACCGTTCAGGCGCTGCTTTGCAGCTTTGCGGGGATCACGCTTGCTTTTGCCGTTTTGGAGCGTAAAGGCGTGCGCATGGAGCTGGGAGAGCAGGATATTGCGCATTTGCCGCCGGTACCAAAAAAGCAGGAGAGGATTCCCAGGGCGGAGCCAATCATCGGCATTGTATTCTGTATCCTTTTTGCCTTTGTTTTTCTGGCCGTGCCGCAGGTGGTCGGCGTATTTTTTGAACAGGGGCAGTGGATACCGATCTTCAATGTGGAAAAAATACAGGCAGCATGGCCTGTCATCGTTGCTTTTACCGTGCTGGGGGTGCTTCGGGAAAGCGTGAAGCTGTACGAGGGCCGGTATACCAAGCGATTGCTTGCCATTGCGGCAGCGGCCAATCTCCTGTCCGCCGGATTATCCTGTGCTTTTTTGCTGGGCAGCTCGATTTTGGAACCTCAGTTTGTTTTGTATATTGAGGGGCTGTTCAGTGGAGAGGCAGCCTTCCTTGGCACAGTATTCCAGCATATCAATTTGATTTTTCTGGCAGTGATCCTCTTTGCCCTTTGCCTGGATACGGCGGTAACGGGGTATAAGGCCTTTAAGTACGGCGGAAGGGAAAGCAGAAAATGATACGAGAAGCAAAAACAGAGGATATAGACCGGCTGCTGGCACTTTGGCTGGCCGGCAATCTGGATGCGCACGCCTTTATCAAGGCGCAGCATTGGCGGCAGCACGCCGAAGCTGTCAAGGAGGCTTTTTACCGGATGGGGGCCGGCCTTACCGTATTGGTCTATCAAGACGGCCAGGATGTCCGCGGCTTTCTTGGCTTGAACGACGGATACATAGAGGGCATTTTTGTAGACAAGGCAGACCGGGGACAGGGCATCGGCAGGCAGCTGCTGGAGGCAGCAAAGGCTTTGTGCCCGGTGCTGACGCTGCATGTCTATCGAAAAAATACCGGGGCGCGGCGCTTCTATCTTAGGGAAGGGTTTGAGGTACGGACGATACAGGCCGACCCACATACCGGCGAAATGGAATACGAGATGCGCTGGGAAAAACGATGAAAAAAACACGGACTTTTGTCCGTGTTTTTTTGTTTTATTCAGCAAGCCCCTGCACAGCAAACAGGCTGCGCAAGCGGATCTTGGCTGTGCCGGTATTGGTGATCTCATCAATTTTGATCTGCGTATAGATCTTGCCGGCCTGCTCGATGATGGAGCGCGCCTCGTCTGTGGTGATGGCATCCACCCCGCAGCCAAAGGAGACAAGCTGCACCAGATTGATATTCAAGTCCTTTGGGTCGCATTGCGCCACAAACTTGGCCGCCGCGTACAGCCGGGAGTGGTACATCCACTGGTCTGTGACCACCAGGGGCCGCTCCACCTTGCCCAGGTGGGAGACAGAATCCTCAGTCAGGACGGCGAAGCCGTAGGAGGTGATCAGCTCCGGGATTCC